>JAJKIB010000487.1 GCA_021154745.1 Mycobacterium sp. | reverse complement strand
GTTTCCGCTGGTCAGAGCCCCTTTTCCGCTGGGTGGCAGGTGCAGGATTCGAACCTGCGTAGGTATACACCGACGGATTTACAGTCCGGCCGACGCGCGCTGCTGACCTGCAAGGACGAGGACGTGAACCGAACTTCGGCACGGATTCGACCCAGACGCTCGACAACAATCACCGCGAGTGGACTCCGACCGTGCCTATGCTGGGTCTCGACTTTCGCCAACACAAGATGCATGGACGGTTGCTGCCCACCTGCGCCTATGTCTTGCCGTGCGTTGTGCTTCCTGATCGCCGAGTCGGCCGACTCTCTGCTTGCCATGCGGAAAATCGCCTCGAGTATTCGTGCAGGTCAGACCGCAAATCGGACCCTGACCTGCATGAATGCTAACCGATCGAGCGTCTATGGCAATCCACACACAGGCACGAATGTCACGTCCTTTGGGCACGTATGGGCACGCGACGCGAGTCGATTCACGCATGGGCGTCCTTCGCGTTCGCACCAGAGGTCCCGGCACTCTTGCTCGGGAAAAACAGCGTCCATCTCATAATGTTGATCCGCAGCAAGCCCGATGGGCGCGGGGGACGTCTTGGCTCAGGCTCGCCGGCAGGATGTCAGGCGTCCACGTTAGTGACTAGCGAATGCACTCCCTTCCGGTGTTGTCGCCCGCCACCATCCGATAGGGAGGGTGATGAGGTGGGACTGGTCGTCGTCGCCGATTTCGATGAGGACCCAGTTCACGGTGCCGATGAAGGTGGAGCCGTGGGGGTAGTCGGGGACGACCCGGGAGCCGGTGTCCTTGCCGACGTCGGTGGTCTGGTCGGCGGAGAAGCCGCTCGGGATCGTCGCCTCGAGCCGGCCTTCGGCGACCTGGTTGCCGTCGACGTAGACGGTGATGGTGGCTCCCTTGGCCAGGCCGGCTCCGTCGTAGGCGGACTCCATCCGGACTTGATGGACCCCAGCGGGGACCGGGTCGGGTGCTTCCACGTACGTGTAGGCCAGGGCGGCGAGGCGGGTGTCACTCGGGTACGAAGCGGGTGCCCGCGGGGATCGTCGAGCAGACAAAGGGGGCGTTGCACACAGGGAGTCGGTCACCAAAAGACCGCCGCCTGTGTGGATGCACTAGGTGAGGTGGGGCCATCCAACGGTGTCCACTCGCGGCCCGACACTACGGCAGGCCGTTGGTCGAGTTGGTGACCGCGGGCTGCACCGGTCGACCGCGCAGCATCCCGTCGCTGATGCACCACTGACCCGCGGCGTAGGTCGCCATCACCGCCGTTTCCAGCGTATCGGTCCGGTCGCGGAGCAGGAAGCGTCGTACGCCGATCAGCGTGTCCGAGATCAGAAACAGTGAGGCGCCCGCCACCAGTCGGCCGCGCCCATGGTCCCGGTCGACGGCGGTAGCCGCGGCGACCATCGTGGCCAGCGTGGCACCGTATGCTGCGACCGGCACCGCCACCACGGGGTCCTCGCGTGCTGCCGCGACGGCCATCGCAGCGCCGACCAGCGAGCCTCCGGCCACCAGCCGCCTCCGGGAGGGAGCGGCCAGCAGCCGCTGGGAGGAGCGACAGCGGTAGGCCGAGACGTAGGCGACGTGCGCGACCAGGAACGAACCCAGGCCGACCAGGAACGGTGCGCGGTCACGGCGCATGAGCGCCAGGTCACCGGCCCACGAGAGCGTCTGTGCGGCGACCAGCTGGCCCGAGCCTGCGGCCCACGGCACACCGAAAGTCCGTGCGACCAGCGAAGGCATGAACACCGCGCGACAGAGGATGCGCACCGGCAGACGCCGCGCGCCCGCCGCGCGCGCGATGCCGGCCGCGCGTGCCTGACGTCTCACAGATCTCTTTCCTCCCGCACGGGTGTCCGGCGAAGTACGCGGGACTCATGATGGCGGCCGGGTAGCCATCCGTGGATGATCAGGAACGACGCGCCGAGCGCGACGACGATCACGAGAAGTACCAACAGTGAGCCTCACCTCCCCCGACCTCGCGGACCTGAATGTGGGGCGCGGATCCTGCAGGCGCCGTCTGGTCCTGCGCCGCGATGTCCGTTCTCGCCCCGCCGATACGGCCGTGGCCCCGTAGCTGGGTGTAGCGATCGATTCTCTTGATCACTGGCGCCGTCTTCGAGCGCGCCTCCGCCCAAGGTCCATATGACGCTGGGGCCCCGGCCGGCGAACAACGGAGAGTCATAGTCCTGCTACCTGTCCGGATCGGACGGCTCAGCCCGGAGGGTTTCGCCAAGCGTCGGACGTTGAGATGGTTGCTCTGGCCCATCGGTGCGCTCGGACCGGATCTTCGCTTCGAGCTGGTCGACGATGAGGCGCGCCTGAGCGGGGCAAGTGCAGGCGACATCGTCCCCGGTCACAACGACGCTCTCTGGCCGAGCCGGTTCGCTTGTTCGTCAGTCCGGTCGACCGGAGGTGGTCCCCCAGATTCGCCGTCGGGTGAATCGAGATGCTGAGGCAAACCGTAGGGCAGTAGTTGTTGGAAACCGGCCAGCTGCGCCACGAGCGCGAAGACCAAGGACGTGCGCGTGAGGACGCAGGAACCTCCTTCGTGCTCAATCGTTGTCTTCTCGCTGGCCAGGAGCCGGAGCAGACTGGCGTCGATGTAGGTGACGTCGGTGCCATCGATTTCCACGGCATGGCACTTGAGGTCTGCGATGTCCTGGAATCGGCGCACCATAACGGAATCAACGGTGAGGTCCAGCTCACCGACCAGACGAAGGCGAGCAGCGGGCGGCTCGAACGTTGCGACTATCTGGGCGTGCATCGCCATCTCGATCCTGGAGACGGGCACTGACGCCGTTGTTCGACGTATTCGCCTTGTTGGGAAGGTATCCGCCTGACGGTCGCCGCAAGCCATCCCTGCGGGTGAAAGGACGGGAAGCGTCTGTCGAGGTAGGCCGCCAGACTTTGACCTCCTCGATCAGTCGTGTCGTGGACTACTCCGCGCGCGGTCAGGTTTCGGGCAGCTGGTGAGGTCCTGGCCTCGCACGTCGGCGTGGCGGTGGAGTCGCCGACCCGACATGCGGAGCGAAATGGCCGGCGCGAGCGGCACGCCGAACCTCGACGCTGCCGAGTGGTACCCGGGTGGCCCGACCGTCGTCGCGTCCCGCCGCACGTAGGGACGACCACGTCGCACCTTCGAACTGCCACGGCGATGTTGCGCAACTTCGCGGAGTCAGGGCTGAGGACCACGGAGGCGCGCCTCTGAAACGGCGGACAAGACTTTGACGGCTCCACGCGCGGCCGATTGCTGACCCACCGACGTTACGTCGCGACGACGCGCACGCCTTTCAGCTCCGGATCCGCGGCGTCGGGGATGAGCATGCCGGCCCGGACGCCGGTGACCAGATAGTCCAGAACCTCGCTCGTGATCCGCCCTGGTGCCAGAACGGGAACGCCCGGCGGGTAAGGGCTGACCATCTCGGCCGCGATCCGTCCCACGGCCTGGGCAGCTGGTACCTGCTCGGCCGTGGCGAAGAAGGCCTCCCGGGGGGTCATCACCGTCTCCATCTCGAGCGCGTCGGCGCTGGGGAGCTGGACGGGGTAGGGCTTCTCTGCGCGTTCGGCATCCTGGATGAGGGCCTCGAGCGTCTTCACCAGGATGCCCGCGGTCTGTTGGTCATCGCTGTGGGTGAGCCGAGCGCTCACCCGGTGAGTGTCGGACGCACCGAAGTCGACGTGATGCCTGGCCCTGGCCAGCTCGGCCGCCTGGAAACCGCTGATCCCCAGGTCGCGCACATCGATGATCAACACCAAGGGATCCAGCTCGTAGGCCATCCCCGGTCCCACCACCTCATCACCCATGAGGCGGAGACCCTCGATCCCATCTATCCGTTCACGCGTCTCGGTGACCAGTCGGATGGTCCGTTCGAGCAGGCCCGCTCCCTGCTCGACCATCTGTCGCCGCCACCGGTCCAGAGAGCGGTAGACCAGGCTCGAGGCGCTGGTGGTGCCCAGCAGGTACTCGCGCTGCTTGAGGACCTTGGGATCCACCCGGCTGCCGCGGATGGAACACCGAGCTCTGTTCAACGGCGCCGCCCAGTGGCCGTGGACCTCGATGATCGTGTCGTCGACATCGAGCAACGCGTACCCCTCGCTTGCCACGGCCTCGTCGGTGCCCGCGGCAGGACCGGTCCCGACGCCCAGGAGTCGGGTGAGTCCGGCCATCGCGATCAGGAACCAGGATGCGACCGCGTCGAGCTGGCGGACGTGACCGAAGGTGAACGCCCGCAGGAACGACCCCAGCGTCGAGGGTGCGTAGGCCCGGGCGAAGACCCGGCCCATCCCGCCGTGCCGCAGCAGCGCCATGTCATCGATCGAGTCCGCGCCGGCGACCATCCCACCGACCAGCGAGGCGACCTTCAAACCAGCGTTCGCGCCCTTGTCGGTCGGCACGCTCAGATGCTGGTCTGCCAGGTCCCGCAGCCCGGCGGACTCGGCCAGCGCGAGCACCGGAACGAGGCCGCCGGTCGACACGAGATTCGGATCATCGAAGGCTGCCGAGGTCGCCCGCAGCGTGTGAGAGAGTTTCACCTCAGAGATGCCCCTTGCGTTCGGTCGAATCGTTGCTTGAAGAACTCCGATTCTCCCGCCACGCAAGGGCATTCTCGTTCTACGGCACGCGCAACCGGCGCAGCTCATCGGTGGATCCGGGATTAGGGCTCAGCGGCACAACCGGACGCTCACGTCACGGTCATCTTCCCTTGTGGCTTTCAGTCGCGCTTGGGTGGGTGGTCTGCGTTAGCTGCCGCGATGATCTCTTGCGCGATGTCACGCATCTTGATCTGGCTGGTCGAGGAGGCGCGGACGAGGTACTGGAAGGCTCGCTCGCTGTCGAGGCCGAAGCGGGCCATCGTCAGGCCGATGGCCATGCCGATCTCCTGGCGAGTTGCGATGGCCGCGTTGAGGTCGGAGTCACGGCGGGCGCGAGCGAGAGCCAGCGCGGCGTGGGTGGCGAATAGTTCGGCGGCCTGCGCTGCGTGCGGGTCGATCGAGTCGGATTGGGTCGAGTACAGGTTGAGTCCGCCCAGGGTTATGTCGTTGACTTCGAGGTGCACGGCCAATTGCGCTTTGAGGCCGGTGCGCATGATCGCCTCGGGGACGTAGCGCGGCCAGCGCTGCTCGTGCCGGACGTTGGGTACCTCGACCAGCACCCCCTCTCGCATGGCGCTCACGCAGGGGCCCTCGCCCATGGAGTACTGCAGATCGTCGAGTTCCCACACCAGTTTGTCGGTGGCCGCCTTGGTCTCGAAGGTGCCGTCGCG
>JAJKIB010000486.1 GCA_021154745.1 Mycobacterium sp. | reverse complement strand
GGCGTTCGCATCGAGGGCGGTCGCGCCGCCTGGTACCGCAATCGATGGGTGCGCACCGACAGCTTCAAGGACGGCTTGCCGCTCTACAACGCCGACGGCACCCGTAACCTGCGATCCAGCCATGCCAACACCCACGTCGTCAACCATGCTGGCAAGACTCTGGCGCTGGTCGAGTCGTCCTTGCCCTACGAGATCTCCAACGACCTGGAGACCTTGGGCGCCTATGACTTCGGCGGCAAGCTCTTCGACTCGATGACCGCGCACCCGAAGATCTGCCCGACCACCGGCGAGCTCCACTTCTTCGGCTACGGCAACATATTTCAACCGCACGTCACGTACCACCGTGCCGACGCCAACGGCGAGCTAACCATCAACCGCCCGCTCGACGTGCCGGCGTTGACGATGATGCACGACTTCGCGCTAACCGCCGAGCATGTCATCTTCATGGACCTGCCGATCGTGTTCAATCTTGACATCGCGATCAAGGGCGACGGCGACATGCCCTACCGGTGGGACGACAACTACGGTGCCCGGTTCGGCGTCATGCGGCGCGACGACCCGTTTGGTGAGGTGCGCTGGTTCGAGATCGACCCGTGTTACGTCTTCCATGTCGCCAACGCCTACAACCATGGCAATTCGATTGTGCTGCAAGCTGTCCGCTATCCCGAACTATGGCGCAACAGCGGCGGATTCGACGCCGACGGGGTGCTCTGGAGCTGGACCATCGACCTGCAGACCGGCACGGTCACCGAACGCCAGCTCGACGATCGCGCGGTGGAATTTCCACGCATCGATGACCGACTGGCGACGCTGCCGGCTCGGTACGCGGTTTCGGTCGGCAAAGGTCGCCTCGTCCGATACGATCTGACGACCGGCGATGCAGTCGAGCACACCTTCGGCACCGCGGAGTCGCCGGGCGGACCGGGGGAGGCGGTGTTCGTGCCGTCCACCTCGGGCCCGGCCGACGAAAGCAGCGGGTGGTACATCGGCTACGCCTACGATCCCGCGCGAGACGGCAGCGACCTCGTCATCATCGACGCGTCGGACTTCGCTGCCCAGCCAGTCGCCAGAATCAAACTGCCGCACCGCGTTCCGTACGGCTTCCATGGAAACTGGATCAGCGCCTAGCCGCGTTGGGCGATAACAAGCGTATGCGCTTCATAGATCACGGGCTTATCGTCAACGTCGACCTCTTGCAAGATCGGCCCGAGGGCCTCGCCGAACCGGTTGCACGCGTCCTCTGACTGCCAGACATCCACCACGCGGAACCCTGCGGGCTGTCTCCTGACACATGCACAAGAAGACCTTCGACCGGCCAATCGGACGGAGACTCCAGCCGGCCCTTGCCACCAGTCAATCTGCGCACTATTTCCAACGGACATCGGTCTTCCCGCTCGGTGGTTTCTGGAACGAGCGCAGCACCGTGTCATCATGCGCCGGCACCGTGGTGTCTTGGCTGAAAACAACGGTTGCGGTGCTCGATTCGTTGCGATGTGTAGATCTCCGGGGTGGTTGGCTGAGTAACGTATCCGGCCATGGCGGTGAAATGGCTGGACGAACCTGAGGCCCACGACTACGACGCGGCGGCGGCCTATCTCAGCATGCTCGCGGAGAAGGGTGCGGTCGACAAGACGGTGGCGGGACTGAAGACCGCGAAACCCGTTTATCAAATGGCCAAGGACATCTTGCGAGCGGCCGGATTAAAGCTCTTGCCGGATACCAACGCTCACGTCCGGTCCGACCTGGCGAAGATCAGTGAAGGTAAGAAGCTGTCACCGATCCTGCTGGTACGGGGCAGCGCGGTAGGTGGTTATGCGCTGCAGATTGCCGATGGCTATCACCGAGTCTGCGCCAGCTATGTGACCGACGAAAACACCGATATCCCTTGTCATTTGGTCTCCTGGCAAGCATGACGTCCGGCTTCGGCTTCGACACGCTGGCACTGCTCGCGGTCATCGGGATGGCTGGACCGCTGCTGGCCTCGTGGCCACGCTTCCAGGTTCCGTTGATCATCGGTGAACTGGTCGCTGGGCTGGTGGTCGGCAGGACGGGCTTCGGGATCGTCGACTCAGATGACGCGACGTTCACTCTGCTGGCCAACATCGGGTTTGCGTTGGTGATGTTCGTCGTCGGCACGCATGTGCCGGTGCGGGACAAGACGTTGCGGTCTGCGATTCCGAAGGCGTTGCTCAGGTCGGTCGCGATCGGTGTGGTGGCTGCCGTATTGGGACTGGCGCTCGCACGGGCATTCGGCACCGGCAACTCTGCGCTGTACGCCGTTCTGATGGTGTCGTCCTCGGCTGCGCTTGCGCTGCCGGTGATCGACTCCCTTCGGATCAGCGGCCATTCTGTGCTGTCGGTAACCACCCAGATCGCGATTGCCGACGCCACCTCGATTGTGTTGCTGCCGTTGGGGATGAACCCCACACAAGCGCCACGCGCCACGGTTGGTGCGCTGGCCATCGCCGGCTGTGCCGCGGTGCTGTACCTGCTGCTGCGAACCGCCGACCGTCGCGGATGGCGCAAGCGGCTGCACAAGTACTCGGAAAGGCGCCGCTTTGCGCTCGAATTGCGGATCAGCCTGATCGTGCTGTTCGGCCTGTGCGCGCTGGCGATTACCACGCACGTGTCGATCATGCTCGCGGGGTTCGCGCTTGGCCTTGTAGTGTCGGCGATCGGCGAACCGCGCCGGCTTGCCCGCCAACTGTTCGGCATCACCGAAGGCTTCTTCGCGCCGCTGTTCTTCGTTTGGCTCGGAGCGTCGCTGCAAGTGCGCGAGCTCGGCGAGCACCCGTGGCTGATCCTTCTCGGCGTGGGACTCGGCGTCGGTGCGATCCTGGCGCACTGTGTCGGTCGGCTGTTCGGTCAGCCGCTGACGCTCGCGGTGTTGTCGGCCGCGCAACTGGGCGTGCCGGTGGCCGCCGCAACGCTGGGCACCGAGCAGCACCTCCTCGGGCCGGGTGAGCCGTCGGCGTTGATGCTGGGTGCGTTGGTGACGATTGCGTCGACGTCGATCGCAGGTGCACTGGCGGCCCGTCGTCAGAGCGCCGACGAGTCCAACGCCCCCTCGGGATAGGCGGCATCGGCGCGGTAGGTGTTCGGGCTGACACCGTAGGTCCGTTTGAATGCACTGCTCAACGCGAACGGCGTGCTGTAGCCGACTTGCCGGGCGACTGCGGCGATGGTGGACTGGCTGGACCGCAACAGGTCGGCGGCCAGTGCCAGCCGCCAATTGGTCAGGAACGCGATCGGTGGCTCGCCAACGTGCTCGGTGAACTTGCTGGCGAATACGGCACGCGAACTCCCCACGGCTGCAGCAAGATTCGCAACTGTCCAGGGATGGGCGGGATTGTTGTAGATCAGCTTCAGTGCTGGGCCGACCACCGGATCGTGTTCGGCGTGCCACCAGGTCGGGGCGTTCTCGTCACGGTCGAACCAGGTGCGCAGCACGGCGATCAACAGCAGGTCCAGCAGCCGATCTAGGTACGCCTCCTGTCCGGGGCCGTCATGGCGAGCCTCGGCGGCGAGCAGACTCACCAGCGGGGTGTCCCATTCGTCGGCGCGCAGCATCAGCACCGCGGGCAACGCGCCGAGCAGGCGCGTGCTGACCTCGCTGCGGCCCTCGTAGGCACAGATCACCGAGCGCGTCGCGCCCGATGGGTTGTTGCCCCACGTGCGCACCCCGAGCGACATTTCGAACCGCAGATCCTCGCCGGACAACGACGTGCAACGCTGGCCCGGATGGATGACCACCATCGGCGTGGTGGTCGGGTCGTCGGCGAAGATGTAGTGCTCGGTTCCGCGGGTCAAGGCAACGTCGCCCGGCCCCAGCCAGACGGTCCCGCTGCTCTCACCGACGATCGCGGCGCGGCCGTGGGTCTGGCAGATCAATGTCAGCGGCGCCTCGTCTTTGATGCTCATCGACCACGGCGGATCCATCATCATCCGCAACACGAATGCGCCTCGCGCTCGCACACCGTCGAGCAGGCCGACTACGGCGTCCACGCCGGGAGCCTATCCCGTGCGTGCCTGATAAGCGGCCAGAAAAACGTCGACGCCTGCCCGGACGTGTCGATCGACATCCACGGCCCTCAGCACCTGCGCTCCTCCGCAGAAGAGCGCCTGGTCGATACACCTACCGACAATCAGAAACGCGAAATGCTCAGCCGCAAGGGAAGATTCGGGTACGTGGAGCATCCCCCTGTCGTGTAGCCGGTCGAAGCAGTCAGCGAATGCTGCGAGCGTGCGGGCAGGCGCCTGCTCGTAATACCGCTGCGCCAGCTCGGGCACCCGATTGGCTTCACCGACCACCAGTCGTCGCAACTGCACGACGGGTTCCTGAAGCACGGCGCGTAGGTAGTCGGCGGCCAGGGCGATCAGGTCGGCTTCGAGGTCGGCGGTCTCGCCGAGCGTCGCGATGCGGCCGAGGAACGGCGTCACTGTGCTGTCCAGGGCGTCGTTCACGATGGTCAGCAGGAGTTCATGCTTGTCGCCGAAGTGCTTGTAGACCGTCTGCTTGGAGACCTCGGCCGACGCGGCGATTTGGTCGACGCTGGTGCCCTGGTAGCCGTTGCTCAGGAACAACCCCCGGCCCGCCGAAAGGATGGTCTGCCGCTTGCGCGCCGAGCGGCCCAGCAATTGCTCCGTCATATCGCCTCCACCCGCGATAGTACTAGACAGTCCAGTTCTCAGTACTGTACCGTCTAGTTCCGATGAAGGGAGGCGCCATGACCACGACCGATTGCCCACCGTTGCCGATTCGCATCACCAAGTCACTCCTGGGCTACGGCGTGATCGCCGGCCCCATCTACGTCCTGGCAGTGGCAGGGCAGATGGCGACGCGCGACGGGTTCGACCCGACCCGGCATGCGGCCAGCCAGCTCGCGAACGGGGACCTGGGCTGGATCCAGATCGCCACGTTTCTTGTCACCGGCGCGATGACGATTGCGGCGGCTATCGGGGTGCGCCGTGCCATCGGGCGGGGCCGGCTGTCGGCGTGGGCGTCGGCTCTGCTCGGGGGCTACGGCGCCGGTCTCGTCGCCGCAGGTGTCTTCCGGGCCGACCCGTCGGACGGCTTCCCGCCGGGCACTCCGCCCGGTATGGGTGAGCTCAGTTGGCACGGTCTGGCCCATTTCACGGTGGCGGCGATTGGTTTTGCCTGCCTGGTCGCGGCGTGCTTCGTGCTCGGCGCATGGTTCGCACGCAATGGATTGGGCTCCTGGGCGTGGTTCTCCCGCATAACCGGTGTGGTGTTCGCCGGTAGCTTCATGGCTCTGTCGTCCGGATCTGGCGGGGCGACAGCGATTCTGCTGTTCACCGCGGCCGTCGTGCTGGTTTGGGCATGGCTGACGGCGGTGTCGGTCAAGCTCTATGCCTCGGCGGGATCGGCGCCCAGCTCGACGTCGACGACTACGCCGTAGTGATCGCTGGCCCAGACGCCGTCGATCGGTTGGTCGAAAGCCACAGCGGCCGAACGCACTTGGCAGTAGGCACTACGGTGCTGGTGCCACGAGCCGATGAACACGTAGTCGATGCGGCGACGATGTTGCGGTTGTCGCACCACTGCGTCGACGACGTCGCGAGTGTTTGGGTTGTCGACTGTCCACGTGTAACCCGGTCCGGCACCGGCGATCTCCCAGGCGTCGTGATAGTGAACGCTTCGGCCGCCGAGTGACTGCAGGCCGCGCAGGTATCGAATGCTGGCGGCGTCGGGCGCGGCGTTGAAGTCACCCGCGATGACGGTGGGAAGCGCGCGGCGGTGACGGGCGTCGAGGTCGGTGAGCGCAACCGCTTGCTCCTCGCGCACCGCCTCGGCGTCGAGCCGCCACGCCGCCGTCGTGCCGATGAACAGGAGCTCGCCCGCATCGGGGACGCGGACGGTCACGGCCAACGTGCACCACGGCACATCCGCCGCGCCGGCCACTCGCATATCCAGCACCTCGACGGTGGTGTGCGGCCAGCGGCTGGCAACCGCGGTGCCTCCGTAGCGGTCGGCAAACGGTGGCGTATACGACATGGCGTCGGCCTGATGGGTGCCGCGCAATGCGGTGTCCGCCAGCAGCTCGTCGAGTTGGGCACGATCCGGATCGGCAATGACCTCCTGCAATGCGACCAGATCGGGGTCAATGCGACGGATTTCGGTGTTGATGGCCTTGGTCCGTCGGGGGTCGCCGTCG
>JAJKIB010000485.1 GCA_021154745.1 Mycobacterium sp. | reverse complement strand
TAACCAAGACGAACCAGGGGAGGGCCAGCATCGACATGCGGCTGCCGGTGAGCGATACCGCTTCTGCCGCAAGGAGTCCAAAGAACCCGCGCCGCGATTTCGCCGCGCCCGGTCCGGTTGAACTGCTGGTTGAGCTACCCGTTGAACTGGATGAAGTCGTCATTTCCGCTCCAGGTCGGGCAGAACTTGCCACTGCACGGCAACGCGGCGAGAGCCTCGCGGGCCGCGTGCGTTCGGTTCATCTCTGCGCTGCTCCAGCAGCAGGTCTTGGATCTGGTCTTGCAGCGCGCTGGCCTCGTCGGGCGTCAGCCGCAGGACGATGTCGCTAATCGTTCCGACGTTGCGCCATGCCTCTGGCGTATTGGGCAGGTCGTCGAGCCAGCCCGCTATTCGCTCGGTGTACGTCCGTGCGATGACGCGCAAGTACTCGTCGGCGATCGCGGTGGTTTCGGCGTCCTCGGGGTCGATCGAGTGCTCGTCGAGGACAGTCATGCTGTGGGCGGCCTGCCACCAACGCTCCTTGCCGTGACTGCGTTCTGCAGTCTCGTCCTCAACGACGAAGCCGTACGCCGCCAGCTGCCGCAGGTGGTAGCTGGTCGCTGCGCTGGAGAGCCCTAGCCGCGACGCCAAGCGGGTAGCGGTTGATGATCCATCGAGGCGCAACGCGCCGAGAATCTTGACCCGGATTGGATGCGCCAGGCCTCGCAGGTTGGTGGCGTCCAGCTGGACTCGATCGCGTGCCATATCGGCACGTTACGCCATGCAAAGGGTTCTTTGCAAAGGTTTCTCTGCATAGATTTGGTCGGCCAGGACGATCGCTCACATGGCCAGCAGCTCGTCCAACCGCTCGTAGCCTTCGCGGACGCCGCTCTCCATACCGCTGGCGACGAAGGCGTCCCGCGCCTCGAATGAGTCGACCAGCGAGGTGGCCACCAGCCTGGTGCGGCCGTTGCCGAGATCTTCTAACTCGATTTTTTCCAGGGACACACTGTCTGGGAAACCTTCGTAGGTGAACGTCTGGATGATCAGCTCAGGTGCGCGTACGTCGTGGAAGCTGCCGAAGAAGGCGTGTTCGGCTTCCTCGTTTGCGTGGATGTAGCGCCACGAACCGCCGGTGCGGCAGTCGTAGTGGTCGACGCGCATCTCGTACTTGCGCGGTCCGAGCCACCGCGACACCAGCTCAGGATCGGTGTGAGCGCGGAAGACCTTTTCGCGCGGCGCGTCGAACTCTCGGGTGATGCGCACAAGTGGGACGCGGTCGTCCAGCTCGATCTGGGTTTCGTATGTCGTCATGGTCATCTCATTTCCCTTTCTTGCCTGAAGTTTGCGTTGACACGGCATCGATGTCTGGCTCGATGTCGGGCATTGCCGCGAGGACGGCGTCGAGGCGGCCGAACCGCTCCTCTGCCTCGCGCCGGTACCGCTCGATCCATTTGGTCATGAGGTCAAACACCTGCGCTTCTAGGTGCACGGGACGGCGTTGCGCTTCTCGGCGCCGGCTGACCAGGCCGGCGTCCTCGAGCACCTTGAGGTGCTTGGACACCGCCTGGAGGCTGACGTCGTAGGGGGCTGCGAGGTCGTTGACCGTGGCGTCGGCGACCGACAGCCGAGCGACGATGTCTCGCCGGGTCGGGTCGGCCAGCGCCGCAAAGGCCTGGGACAAAGCATCTGCCGTCATGAGAACCCCTGAGGTCGTTCCGGCGTATTCAACTGCTTGGTTGATTAAGGTAAGTGACCGTATCGAGGTTGTCAACCACTTGGTTGAATACAGTTTTCGGAGCCGCGGCCGGCCGACGCTGCCCGACAAACCACAGGCGAAGCCGGTGGGGCTCGTGCGACAGTGACGCCCGTGACTTCGGCCGACAACACCCCTGACTACGTCCGTATCAACCTCGCAAGCTGGGATGAGCGGGCACCAGCGCATGCCGGCTCGCCGGACTACGACCGGGCGAACTTCCTGGCAGACCCGAGGTTTCTCAGCAAGGTCGTCAGCTTCGACACCGCACTGCTGGGCTCCATCGACGGGCTGAGAGTGGTGCACCTGCAGTGTCACATCGGCACCGACACTCTCTCGCTCGCGCGCCTCGGCGCCAGCATGACCGGCTTGGACTTCTCGTCCGCGGCGATCGAGCAGGCGCGTTCATTGGCAAAGGACATCGGGACCGAGATCGAGTACGTCGAAGGCAACGTCTACTCGGCGGCAGAGATGCTGGGACGGGGTGAGTTCGACCTCGTTTACACAGGTGTTGGTGCCCTCTGCTGGCTGCCGAACATCGTCGAGTGGGCGCAGGTCGTTGCCGATCTGCTCAAACCAGGCGGGCGGTTGTTCATCCGCGAGGGGCACCCGATGATGTGGGCCCTCGACGAGATCCATGAGGACCGCATGGTCATTGACTACCCGTACTTCGAAACCGTCGACCCCATCGTCTCTGACGAAGAGGGCACGTACGTCGCAACCGATGTGCAGTTCCGGCACAACCTCACTCACAGCTGGAACCACGGCATCGGCGAAATCGTGATGGCGCTCAAGGCAGTTGGCATGGAGCTGACCTCACTCATCGAGCACCAGTCAGTGCCGTGGGAGGCGCTGCCGGGCCAGATGGTGCAGGACGAGCAAGGGGAGTGGCGGCTGAAGGAGCGACCGGAACGTCTGGCCGCCACCTACACATTGCAAGCGGTCAAGGCCTCCTAGCTCGAAATCAGCCGAGTACGCGTGCCAGCAAGAACCCGTCGTAGCCCTTGCTTCCGACGGTCTGGATCGCTGTCGTGACGACCCGGGCGTCGTCTTTGACAGCTTCGTAAAGGGCTCGCGTGCCTTGCACCATCGAGTCGTTGTTGTCGGCGTCAACGATGCGCCCGTCGCGCACGGTGTTGTCGACGATCACGAGTGCGCCAGGCCTGCTCAGCGTTACCGCCCACGCGAGGTAGTCGGGGTTGTGTTCTTTGTCAGCATCGATGAATGACAGGTCGAATGGCCCACTAAGCGTGGGAAGCGTGTCCATTGCAGCACCGACCCGAATGTCGACCCGGTCCGCGAGGCCCGCGTGCTCGAGGTTGGATTGCGCGACCTTCGCGTGTTTCTCGGAGTACTCGCACGTAATAAGTCGTCCGTCGCTGGGGAGCGCACGTGCCAACCAGATGGTCGAGTAACCGCCGAGCGTGCCGATCTCGAGGATGCGCCGCGCGCCGATCGTCGTGGCCAGGATGTTGAGCAGCTTCCCCTGCGGCGGCGATACGGCGATGGACGGGAGCCCCGCGTCGGTGCTGCGCGAAAGAGCACCGTCAAGTGCGTCGTCGTGGACGCCAACGTGGTCACCGATGTAGTCGTCGACGCGCTGCCAGAGATCCTCGTCCATCTGCGCGCCTCTCGTGTGCCTTGGCGCAAGTCTGAGCGCCGGTTAATTGGATGAGCCATCGGCGAGTATGCCGCTACCGTCGAAGCATGCCTACCCTCGCTGCGCGTCCGCTAACGGCTGACGATTTGCCGGCTGTGGCTGGCCTACTTGCGCGTCGCCATGTGGCGCACCGCCGTGCGCAGCCGCTGCTGAGCCCGCGCTACGAGTCACCCGACGAGTGTCTGGTGCAGCTCAAAGAGGCCTTGGCGCAGCCGGACGCCTCTGGCACCGTTGCAACGCGTGGGACCGATGTCGTCGCGTTCGTCCTTGGAGCGTCGAAGGAACCGGCGTGGGGAGACCACGCGTGGGTGGAGTCCGCTGGTTCAGGGGGCGACGAGCCAGAGGCACTGCGTGATGCCTATGGCGTAGCGGCACAACGCTGGTACGACGAGGGGCGCAAGACGCATTACGTCCTGGCGCCGGTGCATGATCCGGCAATGATCGACGCCTGGTACCGACTCGGCTTTGGACAAATGCACGCGCATGCCTTGCGGGCGGCGTCCCCCATGTCGCCGTCGGTGACGAAGGGCGTTCTGCGCCGTCCCGAGAAGCGCGACATTGACCAGCTAGCTGCACTCGAGTTCGTCGTGCCAGAGCACCAAGGACGGAGTCCGGTCTTCTCCTACGGACCGTCCTTCACCCTCGATGAGGTGCGCGACGACTGGGTCGACGACGTCAACGATCCCAAGTACGCGCACTTCGTGATCGACGTCGATGGCGACATCGTCGCGATGGCCACTGGCTGCGCCGTCACCGTCTCGAGGATGCATAAAGGACCCGCTGCACCAGACAACGCCGGCTTTCTCGGTCATGCCGCAGTCCGACCTGACGCGCGAGGAAACGGATACGGCCGAGTGCTTGCGGAGGCGGTCATCAACTGGTCGTACGAAACCGGCTACACGTCAGTGGTCAACGACTGGCGGGTGACCAACCTGTTGTCGTCGCGAACGTGGCCACGCATCGGGTGGGAAACCACGTTCCTGCGCCTACACCGCACAATCGGCCCCTCCGGCTAACCCCCCGGCGATGGGTGCAACGACGCGTTCCTTTCAGCAGCTGAAACTATCGCAACTTCATCAGTAGACAACTGTCCACAGCGGACGCCGTCACATCGCGGATATGGTGCCGGGATGGGACGTATCCGCGCCGCGGTCTTCCGTGCGGCGTCCGCGCCCATCGAGATTCGAGAGGTAGACCTCGCAGCTCCGGGTGACGGCGAAGTTGAAGTGACCATCGCCGCCGCCGGCGTCTGCCACAGCGACCTGCACATGGTGCGCGGCGAATGGAACCACCGGACGCCGGTGGTGCTAGGCCACGAAGGCTCCGGCGTGGTCAGCGCAGTTGGCGATGGCGTCGACGGTCTCGCAGTCGGAGACCACGTGGTGCTGTCTTGGGTGCCATCGTGCGACGAGTGTCGCTACTGCCTCGCGGGTCGTCCGGCGCAGTGCCAGCGGGCGGCAACGGTGATCGCGGTCGACGGCACGCTGTTCGACGGGAAATCGCGGCTCAGCATCGACGGCGAAGACTGCTTTCACTATCTCGGGGTCTCCTCGTACGCCCAGAAGGCGGTCGTGCCAGCGTCGGGCGCGATCAAAGTCAGATCCGACGCGCCGCTGGACGTGATTGCCATCGTGGGCTGTGCGGTCGCCACCGGTGTCGGCGCGGTCCGCAACACCGCCGTAGTCCCGCAGGGCGCGACTGTGGCGGTAATCGGGTGCGGCGGCGTCGGCCTCTCGTG
>JAJKIB010000484.1 GCA_021154745.1 Mycobacterium sp. | reverse complement strand
GGTAACGGCTGCGCCTCGGTCCACCGCGAGAAGTTCAAACCCCTCGGTGGGCCTGACGGCGGCAACGGCGGCCGGTGCGGCAGCATCGTGCTGGTTGTCGACCCGCAGGTGCACACGCTTCTCGATTTTCACTTTCACCCGCACGTCGTCGCCCCGTCGGGCAAGCAGGGCGCGGGTAGTAACCGCGACGGCGCCGCCGGCCCCGACCTGGAGGTCAGGGTTCCCGACGGCACCGTGGTGCTCGACGAGAACGGCCGGTTGCTCGCCGACCTAGTCGGGGCTGGCACCCGTTTCGAAGCAGCCGCAGGCGGACGCGGCGGACTCGGCAATGCCGCACTGGCGTCGCGGGCCCGCAAGGCGCCCGGCTTCGCGCTCCTCGGCGAGCAAGGCCAGGTCCGAGACTTCACGCTGGAACTCAAGACCGTCGCCGACGTCGGCCTGGTCGGGTTCCCGTCGGCGGGCAAGTCGTCGTTGGTGTCGGTCATCTCGGCGGCCAAGCCAAAAATCGCCGACTATCCGTTCACCACGCTGGCGCCCAACCTGGGCGTGGTGTCGGCGGGGGACCACACCTTCACCGTCGCCGATGTGCCGGGCCTGATCCCGGGCGCGTCCGCAGGCCGCGGCCTCGGCCTGGATTTCCTGCGGCACATCGAGCGGTGCGCGGTGCTGGTGCACGTCGTCGACTGCGCGACGCTGGAGCCGGGTCGCGACCCGGTCTCCGACATCGAGGCACTGGAAGCCGAGTTGGCCGCGTATACGCCTACGCTGCAGGGCGATTCGACACTCGGCGATCTGGCAGAGCGGCCGCGGGCAGTGGTGCTGAACAAGATCGACGTGCCGGAGGCGCGTGAGCTGGCCGACTTCGTCCGCGAAGAGATCACCCGGCGGTTCGGCTGGCCCGTGCACGAGGTGTCAACCGTCAGCCGGGAAGGGTTGCGGCCGTTGACGTTCGCGCTGTGGGACATGGTGTCGGCGTACCGCGACGCGCAGCCACCGATCGTGCCGCGCCGCCCGGTGATTCGGCCCATTCCGGTGGACGAGAGCGGCTTCACCGTCGAGCCCGACGGCCAGGGTGGTTTCGTCGTCCGCGGCACCCGGCCCGAACGCTGGATCAACCAAACCGATTTCGACAACGACGAGGCCGTCGGCTACCTCGGCGACCGGCTGGCCCGGCTCGGCGTCGAAGACGAACTGCTGCGCCTCGGCGCCAAGCCCGGCTGCGCAGTGACCATCGGCGACATGACCTTCGACTGGCAGCCGCAGACACCCGCAGGGGTCGACGTCACGCTGTCCGGCCGCGGCACGGATACGCGACTGGAACAGACCGACCGCGTCGGCGCGGCGGAGCGCAAGGTGGCGAGGCGGGAGCGACGCCGCCGAGGCGACCGGTCGTGATGAGCCAACATCGCGATGCCGTTCGCACCGCTCGCAGCGTCGTCATCAAGGTCGGCACCACCGCGCTGACAACGCCATCCGGCGTGTTCGATGCAAGCCGGCTGGCCGTTTTGGCCGACGCCATCGAGGGCCGCATGAAGGCCGGCTCCGACGTGGTGATCGTGTCGTCTGGTGCGATCGCGGCGGGCATCGAGCCGCTGCGGCTGACCAAGCGTCCCGCCGATCTGGCGACCAAGCAGGCGGCGGCCAGCGTGGGGCAGGTGGCGCTGGTGAACTCATGGAGCGCGGCGTTCGCCCGCTACAACCGCACGGTTGGCCAGGTGCTGCTGACGGCCCACGACATCTCGATGCGGGTACAGCACACCAACGCCCAGCGCACGCTGGACCGGCTGCGCGCTCTGCATGCCGTCGCGATCGTCAACGAGAACGACACCGTGGCCACCAATGAGATCCGGTTCGGCGACAATGACCGGCTTTCCGCGTTGGTTGCCCATCTGGTGGGCGCCGACGCCCTGGTGCTGCTGTCCGACACCGACGGCCTCTACGACTCCGATCCGCGAAAAGGCAACGCGCGGTTCATCTCCGAAGTCGACGGCCCGGCCGATCTCGACGGCGTGGTGGCCGGCAGGGGCAGTCATCTTGGCACCGGAGGGATGGCGTCGAAGCTGTCGTCGGCGCTGCTGGCCGCCGACGCAGGGGTGCCGGTGCTGTTGGCCGCTGCATCGGATGTGGCCACCGCGCTGGACGACGCATCGGTCGGCACGGTGTTCGCGCCGCGGCCTGAACGCATGTCGGCGCGCAAGTTCTGGGTCCGCTACGCCGCCGAGTCGGCCGGCGCGCTGACGCTCGACGACGGAGCGGTGCGTGCCGTTGTGCGGCAACGACGTTCGCTGTTGCCGGCGGGCATCACGGCACTGTCGGGGCGGTTTTACGGCGGTGACGTCGTCGAGCTGCGCGCACAGGACGCCACGATGGTGGGCCGCGGCGTGGTGGCCTACGACCACGCCGAACTGGCGA
Organism: Mycobacterium sp.; assembly: GCA_021154745.1. GTDB lineage: Bacteria > Actinomycetota > Actinomycetes > Mycobacteriales > Mycobacteriaceae > Mycobacterium. The sequence continues at coordinate 7,887 of JAJKIB010000484.1, read as the reverse complement.
CCATGTTGGGTCGCTCGACGTCGGATCTGCCCGCCGAAATGCGCCGCCCCGCCGTCCACGCCGACGACCTGGTCGCCGTCTAGGCGATTTGTGTGCGTTCAGGAGCGCTCACCGCTCCGAAACGCACACAAATCGCGGGTAGTTCATTGGCCAGCAGCGCCAACATGGGGGAGCAGCCGTTGTCGATCTTCACCGTTGCCAGATCATCGCCACGCGTGCGGCCGCGGTTGATGATCGCGATCGGGATGCCCAGCGCGGCGGCGTGCCGGACGAACCGGTATCCCGAGTACACCGTCAGCGACGACCCAGCGACCAGCAGCGCGTCGACGCCGTCGACAAGCGAATACGCTTCCGCTACACGGTCTTTCGGAACGTTCTCGCCGAAATAGACGATGTCGGGCTTGAGCACGCCGCCGCAATTCAGACAGTCGATGATCCGAAACGACGTGGTGTCGCCGACCACGGCGTCGGCGTCAGGGGCGACAGCGATGCCGCCGACTGACTCCGCGCGCTCGACAAACCCGGGATTCGCGGCCTCCAGTAGGTCGGCCAGCGCGGTGCGCGACATGGTGTGGCCGCAGTCCAGGCAGATCACCTGGGCGTAGGTGCCGTGCAGGTTGATCACTGTGCGGCTGCCCGCCTTGGTATGCAGCAGGTCGACGTTCTGGGTGATCACGCCGGACACCGCGCCGGCGTGCTCGAGTTCGGCGAGCGCGCGGTGTCCAGCGTTGGGGAGTGTCTCGTCCATGTGCCGCCAGCCGGCGTGATTGCGCGCCCAGTAGCGCTGCCGAAACGCCCGGTCCGACGTGAACTGGCGGATGGTCATCGGGTTGCTCGGCGGCGAGTCCGGCCCCCGGTAGTCAGGGATGCCCGAGTCCGTGGACATGCCGGCGCCGGTGAGCACCGCAACACGCCGCCCGTGCAGCAGGGCGACGAGTTCCGGTGCTTCCACGCCTCCCAGGCTAATCCAGTTCAGCCGACGGGCTGGTGCTGCTCCTCGTGCTCGGTGTGCTCGGCCGCCTCGAGTTGAGGCTGCTCGTCGTCCTCGTCCTCGTCGTCGTCGTCATAGTCGTCCTCATCGACGAGGAGGGTCTCGATGACCTCGACCCGCTTCTCGGCCGGGTGGTCATCCGCAAGCGGGACCGACACCGTAAGGATGCCCCTGTCGTAGGTGGCGTTGATGTCGTCTTCGTCGGCGCCCGCGGGCAGCGCCACCGTCCGCACGAATGATCCGTACGAGAACTCCGAGTGCCCGTTGGACTCGGACGTCTGCGTGCGCTCGGCCTTGATCGTCAGCTGGCCGTCTCGGACGGTGATCTCAATGTCGTCAGTCGGGTCGACGCCGGGAAGCTCGGCACGGACCTCGTAGATCCCGTCCTTCGTCTCGTCCTCCAACCGCAGCAGGTTGCCGTCGAAGAACGACCGCAGGCTCGCGAGGCCGGCGAACGTGGGAAAGCTAGAAAAGCCACTGAAGAGCTCTGAAAGCTCCGGGAGCAAGGGGCGCGATTGACGTTGAACAGCAAGCTGATTCACGATTCCTCCTGGGTTGGGTCCTGAAGTTCACGATGCGCGACGCAATCAAAATCGCCGGATCGTGCGCGGTGCGCGCAGGCAAACTGCAGGGCAATAGAGTTCGGCGTATCAGCTGGTCAGTGTTTGCGGAGCGAGCTCCTTGAGCATGGCGTTGGCCCACCTCATTTGGCGCAACGTCTCGGGATGGCAGCGTTGCGAAAGCTGGAGCAACCGCTCGTCCTTTGCGGCCTGCGCGCCCTGGGCCAGCAGCTCCCAATCCACCGAAACCCCTGCGGCCAGCTGGTACACCCGGCGAAGGTCGGCCAACAGCACCAGCGCAGGTTCCTGCCGACGGCCGACAAGCTCGCTCAGTCGTTGTTGCAGCGGCGCCGAAAGTGCTGCCACGTGCGGGCGCCAGCGCAGATGCAGGCCGTAGTGTCGGCCCACCGTGGCGATCTCGTCGACGTGGTTGCGGGACCAACCCGTCAGGTCCGTGGCGACGTGCCGGATCGCGTGGTCGCCCTGGTGGCGCGCCGCCACAGCGTCGAGCTTGACGGCCAGGCCGCGTTCAGAGCGATGCAGTTCGCGCAGTGCGAGTGCGAGCTTCATGTCGCCCCGTGCAGTCGTAGTTCGACGGCAGTGGCCGCGGGCCCGCCGACCGTATCGGGCACTCCGGAGCTAATCGGCGCCGAGGCCGTAGTGGTAGGCGCGGGTGCCGCCCCAGAACCCGGCCGCACCCGCGTCACCTGAGCTGCAGCAGTTTTGAACAACGGCTGCTTGGACACCGGATCCCAGTCGGTGATGGTCAGCTCGTTGGCTGCCCGATGATGACCATCGGCCGATGCCAGGTCCCAGTACCCGTAGTGGAACGGTATGAAGACCACGCCGTTGCGGATACCGGTGATGCGTGCGGCGGCGGTCACCGCGCCACGCGGCGTTCGGACCTCGACGAGGTCGCCTTCGTGGACGCCGAGCCGCGACGCGTCTGCTTTGGCGAGCTCGACCCACACCTCGGGCGCCGCGTCACGCAGCTGAGGAGCACGTCCGGTCTTGGTTCGGGTGTGTAAGTGATACAGCGTGCGGCCGGTGTTGAGCACGAATGGCATTGCGGGGCTGGGTGGTTCGTGTGGCGGCAGGTATTCGGCCGCCTTTATGACGGCCTTGCCATCAGGATTCATCGCCCGGTATTCGGTGGGTTCCAGCGGTGCGCCGGTCACCAGGTCCTTGCCGTAACTTTCGCAGTAGTCGGGCTGTGCGGAGAACCGGCCGCCGGCATACAGCCGTTCGGTGCCGTCGGGGTGCTCGGCATTGCAGGGCCATTGAATTCCACTGTGGTCGCGTAGCTTGTCATGGCTCAGGCCGGTGTAGTCGCATGGCCGCCCGGCACTGCACTTCGTCCATGCGTCGAACGCCGACTCGGCATCGTCCCAGGGCGGCAGTGGCCGACCGTCCTTGTCGCGGAAGTCCATTCGGCGCGCGTAGTCGAGGAAGATCTCGAGATCGGGCCTCGCCGTGCCGGGTGGATCGACGGCCTTCTCGGACAGATGCACGGTGCGGTCGGCGTTGGTGAAGGTGCCCGTCTTCTCGCCCCACGCCGCGGCGGGCAACACGACGTCGGCGAGTTCGGCGGTTTCGGTGCGGAAGATGTCCTGCACCACCAGGAAGAGCCGGTCCTGGCCGAGGATGCTGCGCGCGCGGGCCAGCTCCGGCAGCGACACCGCGGGATTCGTCGCGCTGACCCAGAGCATTTGCAGGCTGCCTTGTTCGGCGTAGCGGAACATCTGCATCGCATGGGTCGGTGGACCGTAGTGCGGGATCTGACCCATCTCGACGTTCCATAACTTCGCGAGCTCGGCGACGTGAGAGTCATTGGCCCAGTTGCGAAATCCAGGCAGATCGCCATCGGCCCCGCATTCGCGGGTGTTCTGCGCGGTGGGCTGACCGTTCATCTGCAACACACCGCAGCCTGGCCTGCCGAGCATGCCCCGCACGATGTGCAGGTTGTTGACCTGTACCGCGGCGGCCGTCGCCTGGTGAGACTGATAGAAGCCCTGCAGCACCGTGGACAGCAGCGCGTCGGCGGTGCCGAGCAGCCGCGCCGCGTGGCGGATGTCGTCGGCCGCGACGTCGCAGATGCTCGCCGCGCGTTCGGGCGGATAGTCGCCGACGCGGGCGGACAGCTCGTCGAAACCCACTGCGTGCGAGGCGATGTACTCGTGGTCGACCCAATCGTTTCGGATGATTTCGTACAGCAGCGCGTTCATCAGGGCGACGTTTGTGCCCGGCAGCGGCGCAAGATGAACCGTCGCGTGCCGCGCCACCGGCGTGGGCCGCGGATCCACGCAGACGATCGCAGGCGGGTTCGGCCCGGCCAGCCGGTCCAACATCCGCATCCACAGCACGGGCTGAGTCTCGGCCACGTTGTGACCGAACAGCGCGATCACATCGGCGTGGTCGACGTCGGTGTAGGAACCGGGCTGGCCGTCGCAGCCGAAGGACTCTTTCAACGCCTCGCCGGCGGTGGCCGTGCACAGTCGGGTATTGCCGTCGAGGTGATTTGTGCCGATCCCGGCGCGAGCGATCATCGCGAGCGTGTAGTACTCCTCGAGGAACAACTGGCCGGAGGTGTAGAAACCGATCGATCCGGGCCCGTGCTCAGAAAGAAGTGACTTGCTGCGCTCAACGAACCGGTCCATCGCGGTATCCCAGTCGGCGGGGACCAGTTCGCCGTCCTCGCGGACCAACGGCTCAGTCAGCCGGTCGGGCGACGCGTTGGCCTGCCAGCCGAACAGATCCTTCGTGTCGAGCCTGCCGTGGTTGACGCGATCGATCGCGCGTCCCCGCACGCCGACCATGCGGCCGTCCGTGACCGCGATGTCGAGCCCATCGCCGTTGGAGTGCAGCACTGCGGCCGACTGCACCCAATGGTCGACGGATTCCGGTGTCACGCCGTCGACCAGATAGCTGTCCACCCGCTCGGGCCAGCGCTCACCACGTCCGTATGGTGTTCTGGCGCCCCAGGGCTCGGCGATCCGGTCGGTCATCACTCGAGCCGCCTACCCCGCGCCAGCAAACCGAAACCTCAATACAGGCACTTCTCAGCAGGCACGACCTCGGCGTGCATGTTCTTGTGCATCATCGTCAGCGCGGCATCGCGGAGTTCGGGATCGATATGCGCGACGGCATCCGGCGGGACGACCACGGAGAAGTGCCGCACGTAGGCATCGAGCGCGGTGTAGAGGATGCATTGCTCGGTGACCTGACCGGTGAGGATCAGCTGACGGGCCTCGAGCCGGCGAAGCAGGTAGTCGAGTGAGCTGGCGTAGAACGCACTGTGCCGCACCTTCAGCAGCCTGAGGCAGGTTTCATCCGGCGCGATCGGCGCCACCAGGTCCGGCCGCTCGCCGTTCAGCGCCGCCTCGACGACATCGCGGAAGTCAGCGTCGAAGTCACCGTAGTTGTCGTTGATGTAGATCAGGTCGACGTCGTCGCGTTCGCGTGCCCGGGAGATGAGTGCCGCCAGGGGGTCGACGACGTCGGCCACGTTATTTGCGAGCACGTCTGCGTCTTCGTGCCGATAGGTGTTCAGCATGTCGATGACCAGCACCGCGACGTCACTCATGGGGTGTTGCATACCCAGATCCGTTTTCAGGCAACAATGAGGCATGGACTTCTACTCGGCATACCGCCAGGGTTTTGTGCGGGTGGCCGCGTGCACGCACCACACGACCATCGCGGACCCCGTCGCGAACGCCGAGTCGGTGCTGCGAGTCGCCAGGGCCTGCCACGACGACAGCGTCGCGCTTGCGGTCTTCCCGGAGCTGACGCTGTCCGGCTACTCGATCGAGGACATCCTGCTGCAGGACGCATTGCTGGACGCGGTCGAGGAGGCCCTGCTCGACGTCGTGGTGGCCTCAGCCGAACTGATGCCGGTGCTCGTGATCGGTGCACCGCTGCGCTATCAGCACCGGATCTACAACACCGCCGTGGTGATCCACCGCGGCCGCATCCTCGGCGTGGTCCCGAAGTCCTATCTGCCGACGTATAGAGAGTTCTACGAGCGACGCCAGATGGCCGCGGGCGACATCGTGCACGGCGCGATCAGGATTGGCGATGCGGACGTGCCGTTCGGGCCCGACCTGTTGTTCACCGCGGCCGACCTGCCGGGCTTCGTCCTGCACGTCGAGATCTGTGAGGACATGTTCGTCCCGATCCCGCCGAGCGCCCAGGCGGCGCTTGCGGGTGCGACGGTGTTGGTCAACCTGTCCGGCAGCCCGATCACCATCGGGCGCGCCGAGGATCGTTGCCTCCTGGCCCGCTCCGCGTCGTCGCGATGCCTGGCCGCCTACGTCTATGCCGCGGCGGGCGAGGGCGAGTCCACCACCGATCTGGCGTGGGATGGCCAGACGATGGTGTGGGAGAACGGCGTGTGCCTGGCCCAGTCCGAGCGATTCCCGTTGGGGGATCGACGCTCTGTCGCCGACGTGGATCTCGAGCTGCTGCGCAATGAGCGGCTGCGCATGGGCACCTTCGACGACAACCGCGTCCATCACCACATCACCGCGGAATCCTTCCGCCGGGTGGAATTCACGCTCGACCCGCCGTCCGGCGACATCGGGCTGCGCCGTGAGGTCGAGAGGTTCCCGTTCGTGCCGTCGGATCTGTCACGGCTGGAACAGGATTGCTATGAGGCCTACAACATCCAGGTCGCCGGTCTGGAGCAGCGGCTGCGTGCGTTGAACTACCCGAAGGTGGTGCTCGGGTTGTCCGGCGGGCTGGACTCCACGCACGCACTGATCGTTGCCGCCCGCGCGATGGATCGGGAAGACCGGCCGCGCAGCGACATTCTCGCGTTCACGTTGCCGGGTTTCGCGACGGGAGAACGCACCAAGGGCAATGCCATCCGGCTCGCCGAAGCGTTGGGAGTGACGTTCGAAACCATCGACATCAGGGCCAGCGCCGAACTGATGCTCAAGGAGATGGACCATCCGTTCGGGCGTGGTGAGAAGGTATACGACGTCACGTTCGAAAACGTGCAGGCGGGGTTGCGCACCGACTATCTGTTCCGGCTCGCCAATCAGCGCGGCGGCATCGTGCTGGGCACCGGCGACCTGTCCGAGCTGGCGCTCGGCTGGTCCACATACGGTGTGGGCGACCAGATGTCGCACTACAACGTCAACGGCGGTGTGCCCAAGACGCTGATCCAGCACCTGATCCGCTGGGTGATCTCATCGCATCAATTCGACGACGCGGTCAACGACGTGCTGCAGTCCGTCCTCGACACCGAGATCACTCCCGAGCTAGTCCCGACCGGCGAGGACGAGGAGATCCAGAGCAGCGAGGCCAAGGTCGGACCGTATGTGCTGCAGTACTTTTCGCTATTCCAGGTGCTGCGCTACGGCTTCCGACCGTCCAAGGTCGCGTTCCTCGCGTGGCATGCGTGGAGCGACCCGCAGCGCGGTGACTGGCCCACCGGCATCCCTGAGCACCAACGGCCGGCTTACTCGCTGAAGGAGATTCGACACTGGCTGCAGGTGTTCGCGCAGCGGTTCTACTCGTTCGCCCAATTCAAGCGCTCGGCGATGCCGAACGGCCCGAAGGTCTCACACGGCGGCTCACTGTCACCGCGCGGTGACTGGCGGGCGCCGTCGGACATGTCGGCCCGCACCTGGCTCGACGAGATTGAACGCGAAGTCCCCGAGGACTAACGCGTTCTCGCATAACCGACCCAGCCGAACGCCGCCCCGGCCAGCACTCCGGCGGTCGACCACCACCACTGATCGGTCATCGCTGCCACGGTGACGCCGAGGATCAGACCGATGATCAACGGCGTCCAGAGCCAGCCAGCTTCCTACCTGCTGCTTATCTGCTTGCGTGCCATCTGAGCCACGCTAGCGGGCGGCACGTCGGCGACATCGTCGTGGTGCTCGCTCATCGAGTAGGTAATCGCTCGCTCAAGCGCGGTCTTCATTAGCAGCACGGATCCCCGCGCCAAGCATTCAGGCCCTCTAGCACCGCGATCGCGGCGATGCCCAGAGCGGCGATGGGGTCGGCCCACGACCACCCCCACAGGCTGTTGAGTACCAGGCCCACCAGCAGGATCGCCGAGAGACGAGAGATACGTGCACAACAGCGTCTGCTTCGAATCGGCAACGGCGGATAACGATCCCAGTTCGCGGCCGGCACGGCGTTGCGTCAATGACAGCACCGGCATGACGACGAGGCTTGCCGCCGCGAGCACGATGCCGATCAGCGACGGCCGCGCCTCGCCGTTGCCGAGAAGCGAGAGCACCGCGTCGACGGCGACGTATGCGGCGAGCGCGAAAAAAGACAAGGCGATAAACCGCAGCGCGGCCTTCTCCCGCGTCTCGGGGT
>JAJKIB010000483.1 GCA_021154745.1 Mycobacterium sp. | reverse complement strand
CAGCGTCCGCGCGCGCAATCGCGCGGTACCGCGACGCTGTTGCCGTTCGGCCACGGCTTCGTCTTCACGACGCGCGAGCGGCCGGTGCGATCGACCAGGGGCTGGTCGGCATCGCCAGTTCGGCACGGCGTGTCGGCCGTCCGCTCCGGTGAGCGCCTGACACTCGGGCTGGTTTTTCATGACGCCGCGTGAAATATGAAGCGTTACACGCTAATCGGCCCAAAAGGCGCACCATACGTGTCAGCCACACCCGGCACGCTCGGCGGGCACAAAGCGACGCGGATCTACGGTCGGCTGGACTGTCCGTCGGCGCTGCGGGCGATCGCGAAGGGCGGGTACGTCGCGCACCGCGTGTTCTTCGCCGACGAGGCCGCCGCCATCGCCGCGGGGTACCGGCCCTGTGCCCGCTGTCTTCCGGAACGGTACCGCGGGTGGAAGAAACACGCCTAGCGCCGACGCAGCACGATCACGTTGTCGACGAGCGTGCCCGTCTGGCCGTCCGGTCCTGTGGCCTGCCGCTCAGCCGCCTCGACTCGCACCCGTTCCCATTCGCCATCATCGAGAGCCAGTGAATCGACGACCTCTTCGGCGCTGGGGAATTCGTGGTGATGCGCCAGTTTCGACGCCCAGGGCGGCGGGCCCGCATGGTCGACTATCAGCAACACGCCACCAGGTCGGATCGCGCCCGCGGCCTGCTTGAGCACGCGCGGCCGATCGAACGGGATCATGGAATGCAGAAACTGCGCCGAAATCAGATCGAAGGTGCCGTCCGGAAAGCCATCCGACAGGTCGTGCTGGGCGAATTCGATACGGTCGCTCAACCCCCGGGCGTCGGCTTCGGCAGCCGCGCGTTGCAACGCGGTGTCCGAGATGTCCACCGCGACAACTGTCCAGCCGCGCTCGGCAAGCCAACACGCGTCGCCGCCCTCTCCGCAGCCCAGATCCAGTGCCCGGCCGGCCTCCAGCTCCGACACCACCTGCGGGAGACGAACGTTGACGCGACCGCTCCACACTCGCTCACGTTCGCCGTAGTGCTCTTCCCAGTGCGCCTTGGCATCAGGCGTTGACATGTTCCCTCCAATTGGGTACCGGTAATCCGTAATCATCTGACAAAAGGCTCTGTACGACGGCAGTAGCAGCAAGCGAGCCAGCCGCCACAGCCCCTGCAACCTGTGGCATCTGCGCGCTCAGGTCGCCGGCGGCGAACACTCCCGGCGTGGTGGTGCGGCATAACGCGTCGACTTCGATGGGGTTCTCGGCCAGCGGGGTCGGCTCGCCGTAGGCCACCCCGAGCTGTTCGGCCAGCCGCGACCGCTGGTGCAACGTCGTCGCGACGAGCAGACCGGTTCGCTCGAGCCTGGTTCTGTCGCTGAACACCACCGCCTCCAATTCGCCATCGCGGGAAGCGAGTTCGGCGACCGGGCGTTCGTCGACGTCAATGCGCGCGGACGCAAGGCGGGCGCGGTCATCGTCATCGAGATCGGCTGGCCCGTCGGTGAGTAGTACGACATCGTCGGTCCAGCCGCGCAACAACACCGACGCATGCACCGCGCGTTCACCATTCGCGAGCACCGCCAGAGGTTGATCGCGCACCTCCCACCCGTGGCAGAACGGGCAGTGGAACACCGACCTACCCCACAATTCGGCAAGGCCGGGCAGCGATGGCGGCCGATATTCCGTGCCGGTGGCCAGTAAGACGCGTCGGGTGTGTTCGCGCCGGCCGTCGGCAAGTCGGATGACGAAGCCGCCCTCGGATGGCTCAGCCGATACCACCTCGCCCGCCCTGATCTCGACGCTCGGATACTCCGCGAGTTCGCGACGGCCGATCTCGTACAGCTCGGCCGGGGATCGTCCGTCGTGGCCCAACAGCCCGCCGATGCCATGCGCCGGCAGATTACTTTGATTGCCCGCGTCGACCACGAGCGTGCGCCGCCTGGCTCGACCGAGCACCAATCCGGCGCTCAACCCGGCCGCGCCGCCGCCGATGACGATGCAGTCCCACACCATGTCCATGTCACGAGCTTGCAGGCGTCTCGCCAGACTGCCAAGCTGGTTTGCCATGCAGGCAAAAAACGAGGAAGGCGTCGACCTCCGCGTCCGCCGCCGCCTCCGCGAGCTGCGCATGCAGCGCGGACTGACGCTGGAGGAGGTCGCGAGCCGGTCGAGCATCGACGTGTCGACGCTGAGCAGGCTGGAATCGGGTAAGCGCAGGCTTGCGCTCGACCACCTCCCCCGGCTTGCCGCCGCGCTGTCGGTGAGCACCGACGAACTCCTGCGAGCGCCGGAGGCAGAGGATCCCCGCGTCCGGGGTGGATCCCACACCCATCACGACGTGACCTATTGGCCACTGACGCGCCACGGCCCGGCAGGCGGATTGCACGCGTACAAGATCCGGGTCGCCGCCCGTCGGCGCACCCCACCCGCCGAACTGCCGGTGCACGAGGGCCAGGACTGGATGTACGTGCTCTCGGGCCGGATGCGGCTGATCCTTGGCGAAAGGGATTTCGTCATCAAACCCGGTGAAGCCGTCGAGTTTTCGACGTGGACGCCGCACTGGTTCGGAGCGGTCGACGGGCCCGTCGAGGCGATCACCTTGTTCGGGTTACACGGTGAACGGCTGCACCTGCACGACTGACTAGAGGTAGGCCGTCTGATTCACGAGCCGCACCGACGCCACGCCGTCCGGATAGAACTCCGCGATGGAAAGCGAAGCAAGGTCGAGGTGCAACCGGTAGAGGATGCCGGGGCCCGCGTCCAGCGCCATCCGTAGCAGGGTCTTGATCGGTGTCACGTGTGACACCACCAGAACGTTCTGGCCGTTGTGCTCGTTGATGATTCGTGCCTGTGCCCGACGAACGCGTTCGGCGACACTGTCAAAGCTCTCCCCATCGGGCGGCGTTTCACTGGTGTCGCGCAGCCATCGCCGGTGCTGCTCGGGATCGCGCTCGGCCGCCTCACCGAACGTCAGCCCCTCCCACGCACCAAAGTCGGTTTCGATCAGGTCGTGGTCGACGGTGACGTCTAGTCCGAGCGCCTTCGCCGCCGTCGCCGCCGTGTCGTAGGCGCGTTGCAGCGGTGACGTGACAACTGCGTCGAGTCCGCCCTTCTGCGCGAGGAACTGCGCGGCGGCTTCGGCTTGACGTCTGCCGACATCGGTCAGCGCGGGGTTGCCGCGCCCGGAATACCGCCGCTGCGTGGATAATTCGGTTTGCCCGTGACGTAGCAGCAGGAACCGTGTTGGCGCGCCACGGGCACCGGTCCAGCCCGGTGCCGACGACGGCGTCGTCACCGCCTTCGGCACCTCTACCGGAGTCTCGATCTCGGCAGCGGCGTCCATGGCCTCATTGGCCAGCCGGTCGGCGTGACTGTTCTTCGCACGCGGGATCCACGCGTAGGTGATGCTGTCGAAACGGGTGGCCAGCGACGTGGCCTGTTGATGCAACACCGCGATATCGGGATGTTTGACCTTCCAGCGGCCCGACATCTGTTCCACCACAAGCTTGGAGTCCATGAACACGTCGACGTCGGTGGCCCCCAGCTTGGCCGCCTCCTCGAGTCCCGCGATCAGCCCGCGGTATTCGGCGACGTTGTTGGTTGCGCGCCCGATGGCCTGCTTGCTCTCCGCCAGCACCGCGCCGCGGTCGGTTGACCACACCACCGTCCCGTAGCCCGCGGGCCCCGGATTGCCACGCGACCCTCCGTCGGCCTCGACAATTACCTTCACGCGCCGGTCGCCTTGACCCGCAACAGGATTGCTCCACACTCCGGGCAGCGCAACACGTCGTCCTCTGCCGCCGCGGAGATGCGCGCCAGTTCGCCCTTGTCGATCTCGATCCGGCAGGCGCCGCACCGGCGTCCCTGCAGCTGTCCTGCGCCCGCGCCGCCCCGTGCGCGCTGACGCTCATACAGCGTCACCAAATCGGGGGCCAGTTCGGCGACGAGTTCGTCTCGCCGAGAGATGGATTGATGTCGCAGCTGCTCAATCTCGTTATTCGCTTCGTCGCACGCCCGTTGGGCTTCGGTCAGCTTGGTCTGCAGCTCGTCGATTTCAGCCAGCTCGCCCGCCTGCTGGCTCTGCAGCTCCTCGCGGCGCTCCATGACCTCCAACAGCGAATCCTCCAGGCTGGACTGTCGCCGCTCCAAGGTGTTCAGTTCATGTTGCAGGTCGGTGAGCTGCTTGGCATCGACGCTGCCGGACGCGAGCAGCGTCCGGTCGCGGTCCTCGCGTTGCCGCACAGCGTCGATCTCCGACTTGAACTTGGCCACCTGTCCGTCGAGGTCCTCGAGTGCGATCTGCACGGCGGCGAGACGGTCATTCGCCTCGCGGTGCGCCGACTGCGCCTCCTCGAGTTGCTGTTGCGCGGGCAGATTCTTGGCCCGGTGCTCGATGCGGCTCACCTCTGCGTCGAGCTCTGCAAGCTCGAGCAACGAACGTTGTTGAACTACTTCAGCTTTCATGTCTCGTTTCTCTCGACATTCCAAGGATCCGTGCGGACCGCCGACACTCGCACCGGCAGTGAGTCGCCGAAATGGTTGCGCAGGAGATCGGCCGCCTGGGTACACCACGGGAATTCACTGGCCCAATGCGCGACATCGACCAGCGCGACATCCGATGCGCGCCGGTGCTCGTCGGCGGGATGGTGCCGCAGATCGGCGGTGACGTAGGCCTGCACTCCCGCGTCCGCGACCGTGTCGAGCAGGGAGTCGCCCGCTCCCCCGCACACCGCGACCCGCGACACCGTCGCGTCCGAATCGCCCGAGGCCCGCACGCCCCACGAGGTGCCGGGCAGCGCATCGTGTACGCGGGAAACAAAGGCGGACAACGGTTCCGGCCTCGGCAAGGTGCCGACTCGACCCAACCCTACGTCGCTCGGCACGGCGGCCAACGCGAAGATGTCGAAGGCAGGCTCCTCGTAGGGATGCGCCGTCCGCATCGCGGCGAGCACGTGTGCGCGCAGCCGCGTCGGCGCGACCATCTCCACCCGGTCCTCGGGTACCCGCTCGACGGTGCCGACACTGCCGATCGCCGGCGACGCACCGTCGTGCGGGAGGAACTGTCCGATGCCCGACGCGCTCCAGCTGCAGTGTGAATAGTCACCGATGTGGCCCGCGCCCGCGGCGAACATCGCATCCCGCACCGCGTCGGCATTTTCGCCGGGCACGAAGACCACCCACTTGTCCATGTCGGTTCCCGCCGACACCGGCGCCAACACCTCTTCGACGCTCAGCCCCAATGCGTCGGCCAGCGCGTCGGACACCCCGGGCGACGCCGCGTCGGCGTTGGTGTGGGCGGTGAACAATGCCCGCCCGCTGCGAATCATCAGATGCACGAGGGCTCCCTTGGCCGTGCTGGCGGCGACGGTGTCCACGCCACGCAGCAGCAGGGGGTGGTGCGCGAGCAGCAGCCCGCGGTCAGGCACCTCGGCGACGACGGCAGCGGTGGCGTCGACGGCGACGGTCACGGTCTCGACGGTTTCGGCCGGGTCTCCGCAGACCAGGCCCACCGAATCCCATTCCTGGGCCAGCTGCGGCGGATAGGCCGCATCGAGAACCTCGATGATGT
>JAJKIB010000482.1 GCA_021154745.1 Mycobacterium sp. | reverse complement strand
TTGGACGCTGCCAAGGCCAACCACGACGGCAGCGCCTAGGTACACGATCTCCTCGGCGGTGCGGACGTCCAGCCGTGACGTCATCGACTTCGGCGGGTTCGACATCCGCGACGCGTAGAGGTTGGCGGGGAACATCACCAGCATCAACAGGAACAGGCACACCGCCGACGTGACGCGCGTGGGCGGGTACAACAGTCCCGCCGCGCCCACCAGTTCGAGCACGCCGGTGATCGTGACCAGCAGTCCGGCGGCCGGCAGCCGCGGCGGGACGATCGCGATCATGTCGCGCCGCATCGAGGGCGCGAAGTGCGCGACGCCGGTCATCACGAACATCGCCGCCAGCCCGACAGCGATGGCTTGCGGCCACCGATCGACGTAGTCCCAGCTTTCCGGGCCCAGTAGCCCGATGAGCCGGGCGCCGAGCGTGCCCAGGATCAACGTGATGATGACGGCCATTCCCAGCTCCTAATCTAGACAGCGACAAGATGCACTTCACCTATCTAGGCACTGTCAAGATTCCTCGCTATGATGGGCGGATGAGCAGGGACACCTACCACCACGGCGACCTGAAGGCCGTCATCCTGGCCAAGACTGCGGGCCTTGTGGCTACTCGCGGCGCCGACGCGATCTCGCTGCGCGAACTCGCGCGGGAGGCCGGTGTCTCACACGCCGCCCCGGCCCATCACTTCACCGACCGCCGCGGACTGTTCACCGCTCTCGCCGCGCAGGGGTGGCGGCTGCTGGCCGACGCTCTGGCGGGCGCGCGGCCGGACTTCATCGACGCGGCACTCGCCTATGTGACGTTCGCGCTCGGCCATCCCGGCCACTACGCGGTGATGTTCGACCGCTCGCTCGTGAACCCCGACGACCCTGAGCTCAAGGCGGCCCAGAACGCCGCGGGTGTCGAACTAGCGCACGGTGTCGGCACGCTGAAAGACCCACGCGCCAAGGCGGATCCATCAAGCGCCGCGCTTGCGGCATGGTCGTTGGTGCACGGATTCGCGATGCTGCGGCTCAACGAGGCGATCGACACCGACGAGGACCCGATCGCGGCCGTCGAGAAGATCGCGCTGATGCTGTTCGACCGTTAGTGTGCGGGCATGACCGAAACACCGTTGACCGACATCGCCCTGACCACGTTGGACGGCAGTCCCACCACGCTGGCCGAGCTGGCTGACGGCGCCGCGCTGGTGGTGAACGTGGCCTCGAAATGCGGCCTTACACCGCAATACACCGCGCTGGAGCAGCTGGCGAACAACTACGGTGAGCGCGGCCTGACGGTGATCGGCGTGCCGTGCAACCAGTTCATGGGTCAGGAGCCCGGCAGCGCCGAGGAGATCCAGACGTTCTGCTCGATGAACTACGGCGTGACGTTCCCACTGCTGGCCAAGACGGATGTCAACGGCGCGGACCGACACCCCTTGTATGCCGAGCTGACCAAGACGCCCGACGACGGCGGCGAGGCGGGCGACGTGCAGTGGAACTTCGAGAAGTTCCTGCTCGCCCCTGGCGGCGAGGTGGTCAACCGGTTCCGGCCCCGCACGGCGCCCGATGCGCCCGAGGTGATCGCCGCCATCGAGGCCGTCCTGCCGCGATAGATGGTCAACTGCTGACCACGTGTTGTAAACCGTTGGGACACCTGACGTTGCCACAATGAACACGTGGCTGGACAACTGATCGTCTCGGTTTCCGGGATCAGCGACCGCACACTGGCCGACGTCGACGCGTTCTGCGGCCAGCTCGACAAACGCGATGTGCCGGCCTCGTTTCTGGCGGCACCCCGGATCAAGGGCGGCTACCGGCTCGACTCCGACGCGCCGACCGTCGAGTGGCTTGCCGACCGGCGCGAACGCGGTGACGCCATCGTGCTGCACGGCTTCGACGAGGCCGCCACCAAGAAGCGCCGTGGCGAGTTCGCGACATTGCCTGCGCACGAAGCCAACTTGCGACTGATGGCCGCCGATCGGGTGCTCGAGCACCTGGGGTTGCGCACCCGGCTGTTCGCCGCACCCGGCTGGACGGTTTCGCAGGGAACGCTGACAGCATTGCCACGCAACGGGTTTCGGCTACTCGCCGGGCTGAGCGGCGTCACCGACCTGGTTCGTCAGACGACGCTGCGGGGAAGGGTGCTCGGCATTGGCGAGGGCTTCTTGAGCGAGCCGTGGTGGTGCCGGACGCTGGTGTTGTCGGCCGAGCGTACCGCGCGCCGCGAGGGCATCGTCCGCGTCGCCGTACATGCGCGCCACCTCCGTCGGCCCGGGCCTCGACAGGCCATGCTCGACGCCGTCGACCTCGCGCTGATGCATCGATGCGCGCCGTCCGTCTACCACTGGCAGCCATACCCCGCGCTGACCGACGCCGCCTAGCCCGCCGCTACATTGGCGGCCATGGCTGACGCTGATGTGATCGTGGTGGGTGCCGGTCTCTCCGGCCTGGTAGCCGCCTGTGAGCTGGCTGAACGCGGGCGGCGCGTGCTGATCGTGGACCAGGAGAACGCCAACAACATCGGCGGTCAGGCGTTCTGGTCGTTCGGCGGGCTGTTCTACGTCGACAGCCCGGAACAGCGGCGACTGGGCATCCATGACAGCCATGAGCTGGCGCTTCAGGACTGGCTCGGCACTGCGGGCTTCGATCGCCCCGAGGACCACTGGCCGCGGCAATGGGCACACGCCTACGTCGACTTCGCCGCAGGCGAGAAGCGCAGCTGGCTGCGCGAGCGCGGGCTGCAGACCTTCCCCGTCGTCGGCTGGGCCGAGCGTGGCGGCTACGACGCACGCGGCCACGGCAATTCGGTCCCCCGCTTTCACATCACCTGGGGGACCGGCCCGGCGATCGTCGACATCTTCGCGCGCCGGCTGATGGGTAATGCGAAGGTGCGGTTCGCGCATCGCCATCGCGTCGACGAACTGATCGTGGAAAACGGCGCCGCGGTCGGTGTGCGCGGTGCAGTGCTGGAGCCGACGACCGCGGCCCGTGGGATGCCGTCGTCACGAAATACCGTGGCCGAATTCGAGTTCCGCGCATCGGCGGTGATCGTCGCCAGTGGTGGCATCGGCGGCAACCACGACCTGGTCCGGCAGAACTGGCCCAAGCGGATGGGCCGCGTGCCCGAACAGCTGCTCAGCGGCGTGCCCGCGCATGTCGACGGCCGGATGATCGGCATCGCCGAGTCCGCGGGCGGCCGCGTCATCAACAGCGACCGGATGTGGCACTACACCGAGGGCATCACGAACTATGACCCGATCTGGCCGCTGCACGGCATCCGGATCCTGCCCGGGCCGTCGTCACTGTGGCTGGACGCCTCCGGCAAGCGGCTGCCGTCCCCGTTGTATCCCGGCTTCGACACGCTCGGCACGCTGGAGTACATCGCGCAGACCGGCCAGGATTACACCTGGTTCATCCTCAACGCGCGGATCATCGCCAAGGAGTTCGCGCTGTCCGGCCAGGAGCAGAACCCGGACCTCACTGGCCGCAGCGTGCGCGACGTGCTCGCAAGGGTGCGCGCGGGTGCGCCAAAGCCGGTGCAGGCGTTCGTCGACAAGGGCGTCGACTTCGTCAGCGCAAACTCCCTGCGCGACTTGGTATCTGCGATGAACACCGTGCCCGATGTGCTGCCGGTCGACTACGCCACGGTGGAGGCCGAAGTGACCGCGCGCGACCGCGAGGTGGCCAACAGGTTCACCAAGGACACCCAGATCGCCTCGATTCGCGTGGCGCGCAACTACCTCGGCGACCGGCTGAGCCGCGTCGTCGCCCCGCACCGGCTCACCGACCCGAAGGCCGGACCGCTGATCGCCGTCAAGCTGCACATCCTGACTCGTAAGTCGTTGGGCGGCTTGGAAACCGACCTTGACTCGCGGGTGCTGCGGTCCGACGGCAGCGTGTTCGAGGGGCTGTATGCGGCGGGGGAGGCCGCCGGTTTCGGCGGCGGTGGTGTGCATGGTTACCGCTCGCTGGAGGGCACCTTCCTCGGCGGCTGCGTGTTCTCCGGCCGGGCGGCCGGCCGTGCGGCGGCGCGCAACGTCTAGAATTCCTTGCCGTTTTCCTCTGAGAGAACCTGGAAATCGGTGCTTGTCATCTCGGCCAGCCGTCCGTAGTAGATGCCGCGGGCGTTCGGATCGATGATCGCCTGGTGGATGGGCACGGCGTGCGCCGGCGCCACGGCCCGTAGATAGTCGACGGCCTCCGAGATCTTCATCCATGGCGCCGCCGCCGGCGTGGCCAGCACATCGACCGGCTCGCCAGGGGTGAACAGCGCGTCGCCAGGGTGCATGAAGCGCGCCGCATGCGAGCCGTCGCCGACAAGATACGAAATGTTGTCGATCACAGGGATTTCCGGGTGAATCACCGCATGGCGGCCGCCGACACCGCGCACCGTCAGGTGACCGACGCTGAACTCGTCGCCGACGTGCACCGCCCGCCACGGCTCGCCGAGCTGCGCGGCGGTCTGCGGGTCGGCATACAACGTGGCTTGGGGATTGGCGTCCACCAACGCAGGCAATCGTTCCGTGTCGGCATGGTCGGGATGCTGATGGGTGATCAGGATCGCCGAGAGTCCGGTGATCCCCTCAAAACCGTGCGAGAAGTTTCCCGGATCAAACAACACCGCGGTGCCCTCACCGGAATCGCTCTTGAAATTCGCGAGTAGGCATGAATGGCCGAAATGCGTCAATTCCATGCCTATATTGTGGCGCGCAGGGGATGGCGAGGGGGCTTCAGACGTGCGATTGCTGCTGGCGGTGGCCGTGGCGACCTGCGGGTTGGCCGTCGCGCCGACCGCTGCTTGGCCGGCAGAAGCCGTTCCCGGGGTGTGTCCGCCGATTTGCGACGCCATCCCCGACTCCGCGTGGATCGCGCCCACCTCCATCCCGCTCGACCCGGTGTATCGCTGGCCCGGCCTGGCCGGATTGGCGGTGACTGCGCCGTCGCCGCGGTTTGGCTTCGAGGCGCTGTGCGAGAGCCCGCCGGTTGCCAACGACCCCCGCGCTTTCGCCGTAGCGGCGCGGTCGGTCGTGCTGCACCAGGCGGGCCAGTGGAATCTGCTGATGCAGGTCGTGCATTGGCGCGGGGACACCGCGACCGGGAGCGCCACGGCGCTGACCACGCTGGAGACGGCCGGGTCGAGGCTGCGCGAGTGCCAATCGACGGCCGCCAAGGCCTCGCCGTCGATCACCACCAGCGACCCGCGGCGCGTCGCCGCCGTCATCAGCGATGCGGGCCGTCAGGTCATGCACGAGTACCTGCTGGCCGACCCGAACAGCAGCACCGTCGTCGAACTGGCCATGTGGTCATCGCTGCCCCTGCAGGTCGAGTGGCCTGCCGTGGCTGACACGCAGGTCCTCGATGCCATGGCTGCGCCGCTGTGTAACGCATACATCCATTCGTGCCGGTGAGGCGCCGCTCTAGATTCATGGGGTGAACGAGTTTGTGGTGGCGGTACGGAACGGACTCGCCGCCGCGGCCGACCCTGCAAGGGCACCGACGATGCAGCGGTACATGAAATCCGAAATGCCCTTCCTGGGTGTGCAGAAACCGAAGTGCATCCAGGTGACGCGCTCGGAATTGATGGAGCATCGCGTGATGTCCCGGGACGAGTGGATCGATACCGTCCTGCTGCTCTGGCGCACCGCAACATACCGCGAGGAGCGGTATGCCGCTTTGGATCTGGCTGCCCGCTACCCACAATGGCGGGATCCGACGCTGATGCCGGTCTATGACGAGTTGGTCGTGACAGGCGCGTGGTGGGATTACGTGGACGAGATCGCGTCGCGCTGTATCGGTCCGCTTCTTCGCGCCTACACCGCCGACATCGTGCCGGTGATGCGGAACTGGTCCACCGATCCGGACCGCTGGAGACGGCGTGTGTCGATAATCTGCCAGCTCGGCTCGAAGGATGCCGTCGACCTGGAGTTGCTACGCGACACGATCGAGGCGAATATCTCCGCGCAAGATTTCTTCCTTCGCAAAGCGATCGGCTGGGCGCTTCGCCAACACTCCCGAGTCGATCCGGCGTGGGTACGCGCGTTCGTCGACTCACATCCCGAGCTTTCGCCCCTCTCGAAGCGGGAAGCCCTCAAGCACCTCTGAACCGGTACCTGTTCTGCCTGGTCGCTGGCAGCGCATATATCCGCTCGTGCCGGTGAGGCGGTCCCGGCATTGCCGCCGGTAGAGTGATCGCCGTGGCAAGGGTGGTTGTGCACGTGATGCCCAAGGCAGAGATCCTCGACCCGCAGGGGCAGGCGATCGTCGGCGCGCTGGGCCGTCTCGGCTTCGGCGGTGTGTCAGATGTCCGGCAGGGCAAGCGTTTTGAGCTCGAGATCGATGACAGCATCGACGACGACACCCTCGCCGAGATCGCCGAATCGCTGTTGGCGAACACGGTTATCGAGGACTGGTCGGTCAGCAGGGAGCAGTCATGACGGCGCGCGTGGGCGTCATCACATTTCCCGGCTCGCTGGACGACGTCGACGCCGCCAGGGCGGTCCGGCTCGCCGGCGCCGAGGCGGTGAGCCTGTGGCATGCCGACGCCGACCTCAAGGGCGTCGACGCGGTCGTGGTCCCCGGCGGGTTTTCGTACGGCGACTATCTGCGCTGTGGCGCGATCGCGAAGTTCGCGCCGGTGATGGGCGAGGTGGTGCGAAGCGCCGAGCGAGGTCTGCCAGTGTTGGGGATTTGCAACGGTTTTCAGGTGTTGTGTGAGGCCGGTCTGCTGCCGGGTGCGTTGACGCGCAACGCGGGCCTGCATTTCGTCTGCCGCGATCTGTGGCTGGAGGTCGTGTCGAATTCGACGGCGTGGACGTCGCGCTACGAACTCGGCGCCGACCTGTTGGTGCCGTTGAAGTCGGGGGAGGGCCGCTACGTCGCCAGCGACAAGGTGCTCGACCAGCTCGAGGGCGACGGTCGGGTGGTCTTCCGCTACCGCGACAACCCCAACGGTTCGATGCGCGACATCGCGGGCATCAGCTCGGCCAACGGTCGCGTCGTCGGGCTGATGCCGCATCCCGAACACGCAACCGAGGCGCTGACCGGCCCGTCCGACGACGGGCTCGGCCTGTTCTACTCCGCGCTGGATCTGGTACTGGCGGCTTAGTCGACTACGTCGAGCGTGCGTGTTTGCACGCGACACGCGGGCAGATGTTGGCATTTTGCGCACGCTCGGCGCGGGCGAACATGGGCAAATCCACGTCCGAAGTGGGGTCCGACAGGCGTTAGGGTCGAGATGCCTGTGCTTGCAACTTTTCGTCGGCATCCGACTTCGGGAGGTTTTGTGCTCGTCAACCCTGAACTACTGCGGGCGTTCGCAGCTCAGGTCGATACGGCTTCCGCCACCATTCGCAGCGCCGACGCGGGACAGAAGGCGACGACGGCGGCGGATGGGATTCCGGAGTCGACCGCGCAGTGGGCAACGCGACTCGTCGGCGAACACATGACTCAGCAGGCCAACGCAATCGCCAAGAACGTCACCGACATGGGTGTGGCGGTCCGTGGCGCCGGCGATAAGTATGAGGTGGAAGACGGCGCCCTGGCGGGCGCGTTCGACGGATTGTTCTAGCCCGTGCTGCCCTCACGTTCACACCTGCAAGGGTGGAACGCCGAGTCGCTTTCGCCCGCCGCGTCGGCTTTGAGCGATGCGGGCCGCTCGGTGTGCACCGCGGCGCGCAACCTCGACGACGGCTGTGACCGGATGCCCGAGGCGCGCGCATGGGACGGCCCGGCGCACAAAGCCGCGACAGCGATGTTCCGTCGTGCGACCGATACGTCCTCACGATTTAGCCACTACACCGAAGGGGTGGCTACTGCCCTGTCGAAAGGCGTCGGCAGTATCGGCGGTGCCCGAACCGCACTGTTGAATCACGCCGACGAAGTCGATCGCGGCGAACTGTCCGTGTCGGATATGTGGGTGGTGCTCATCAAGCCGGTCCGGGTATCGGCGGAGAAAGCGGCCAGCCTCCAGGCTCAGGCCAAGGCCGAGCAGGCTGAGATCAACCGGTTACTGGTCGCGCTCGGCGATGCAGACAACGGGGTCGCGGCCCAAGTGCAAGCTGCAGCAAAGGATTTCGGCTTCGCGTTGCCCGGTCCGAATGATCCCCGCAGTCTGGACCCGAACTCGGGACTCGCCCAACCGGCCGACCAGGTTCCCAACCCGATGACCCTCAATGGGCTGATCCAGCAGGGCATCGTTCGCGACAACGACATGGCGCAGACCGTCCGGGAGAGCAAGGAGTGGCTTACCGAGGACGGCCAGGTCCG
>JAJKIB010000481.1 GCA_021154745.1 Mycobacterium sp. | reverse complement strand
TGCACGAGAATTTCGTGATGTCGATGTTTCCGCCGCATGGCGGCATGCGCCAGTACTGGCGCGACTTCGACAGCCTCGAACGGTGGGCCCGGTCGCTGCCGCACCAGGAGTGGTGGCAACAGTTCCTGCGCAACCGCGGTGGCACCGGTTTCTGGCACGAGACGTACTTCCGCGGCGGACAGGTCGAGTCGGTGTTCATCGACATGCCGCCGCTCGGCCTGACGAGGTTCGCCCCCGTCGAGCCCGCGCGTGGCTCACTGTTCTCCGCTCGCCGCCGCCTCGGGCTGTCGACATCGGACGAGACGCCGTCCGCCGTCGCCGAGGACGAGCTCTATCGATGAAGATCGGGATCCTCGACGACCGGCTGGTTCTGTTCGTCCGCTGACAATCGCAATGGGATGGTCACTGTTCGTGCGAGCGAGCCCGATCGAGCCAGTCGCCGACGAATGCGGCGAGCAGCTCGGGACGCTCGTGCATGAGCGCGTGGCCGGCACCCTCGACTACTGCCAGGGTGGCGCGCGGGTACCGTTCGAGCAGATCGGTGGCGTCGGTGTACCCGACGACGGAGTCGCGTCGTCCGGCCGCGATCAGCGTCGCCCTGGTGAAGGTCTGTGGCCCGAGGTCGACCTGCCATGCGGAGAAGATGCGTCCCAGCGCAACCTGGTCCACGAGCGTGGTGCCCGGCACGACGTGGTCACGGTAGCGGCGAGCGGTCGCCGCTGTGCGCACGACGAAGTACTCATCGAAGCCCGCACGCTGCCCCGGCTGCAGTTCGTCGTAGGCGTCGGCGTCCTGGCGAACCACGTCCTGGCCGGGCACGTTTCGTGACCGCTCAGCCAGAGGACAGAGCAACGCCAAGCCGAGCAACAGATCTGGTCGCTGTGCGGCGACACCACGAGCCAGATAGGCGCCGTAGGAATGCCCGAGCAGCAGAGCCTGACCGTCCGTGAGGTGCGCAATGAGGTCGCCGAGCAGCTTCACCACATCGTCGTTGCAAGTGAGGCCACTGGTTGCCGAGCGGCCCATCCCAGGCAGATCCGGGTAGAGCCGCCGGTATCCGGTGCTGGGAACGACGGCCTCGACCGCCGCTTCGATCTCACGATGGTCGACACCTGCCCCGTGCAGAGCCACCAGCGGGATACCGGTGCCGTGCTCAACAAAATGGATCGCGACTCCGTTGATCTGGCATTCCATGCCGACACCGTAATGATCGTGCCGACGAAGCCGGCAACCCAGTTTGCGTTCGGAAGGTCCCCGGAACGGCAGCGTCGGGCAACTCTCAATCCGCCCATAATTCGTGATGGTCGGCGTACGAGCTACCTGAAGTCTGCTTGTCTCTGCCGACCTGACGAGAACGGCGACGCCGCAGATCCGCGGTCGAAGGGAGAGGTCAGCGTATGGGGACGAATCATGTGGAGAGCGTCTATCGGCGCCTCATCAACGGCTGGAATGCCCACGACGCCGACGCGATGGCTGCGGCGCTCGCACCCGATGCGCTTGTGATCGGCTTCGACGGAAGCCAGATGTTCGGACGCGACCAGGTCACCGCCGAGCTCGGACGCATCTTTGCCGATCATGAAACCGCGACCTACGTCACGAAGGTGCGATCGATCAAGATGCTCAATGCCGGCGCCGCCGTGCTGCATGCTGTCGCCGGAATGGTGCCACCGGGCGGTCACGAGATCATGTCCGATAACAATTCGATTCAGACTGTCACCGCGGTCGAAGGCGATACCGGCTGGTCGGCCGCGCTGTTTCAGACGACACCCGCGCAGTTTCATGGACGCCCGGAACTCACCGAGGCGCTCACCATGGAGCTCACCGCCCTCCTTGCCCACGACGCAGGCTGACGACCGACCTGCGCAACAGTTCCCGGGTTCGTTGTGCGGTGGCGGATGCGGTCCGGATAGCGCGCCGCGCCTACGCTGCTGTGGTGCCCGGGAGCGCGGCGGAGTTTCCGATCGACGCCGATATCGTGCTGCTCAACCATGCATCGTTCGGTGTGCCCACGAGGCGCATGTTGGCCGCCGCGGAGGGGACTCGGCAACGCATCGAATCGGACGCGGCAGGTCTCTTGGCCGATTCACTGATCGGCGAGCTGCGTGTCGAACTCGCCTGTGCCGCAGACTTCCTGGCGGCACCGCCGGACAGTTTGGCGTTCACGATGAATGCCACGGAAGCGGCATCGGCCGTGGCCTCGTCGCTGGGTCGCCGCCGTGCCCTACGGGTAGCGATGCTCGACACGGAATACCCGTCTGTGATTCGGGCGTGGCAGGTCGCTACCGCGATCCACGGCGGATCGGTCCAGCTGGTTCACCTCGATTGCCCGGTCTGCTCGACCGATGAGGTCGTCAGCGAATTCGACCGGCAGGTCGCGGCGGACTCGACGTGGTCGTCATCAGCCTGGTCACGTCATCGACGGCGCTGGCGTTGCCCGTACGGTGCATCGGGCGATGGGCATCGGGACGCGGCGCCATCACCGTTGTCGACGCCGCACACGGTCCCGGCCACCTCGATGTCCGGGTGGCGGACCTCGGCGCGTCGGTCGTGTACGGCACGTTGCACAAGTGGCTGCCGGTCCCACGACCGCTCGGTTTTCTCTACCTCGCCGACGAACTGCTGGACGTCGTGCGTCCGGCGACCGTCGCCCTGCACTGGGACGAGGGACTCGCGGAGCGCTTCGCCTGGCGCGGAACCTGGGATCCTGCGCCGGCCTTGTGCCTTTCCGCCGCGCTCGAGCAGTGGCGCTCGTGGCAGTCGGCTGGGTTGCTCAGGCACGCCGAACGGATGGCAGATCTCGCCTCGGCGACATTCACGGCCTCCGGTCTGCAGCCGACCGGAGCCGCTGCCCTGTTGGCGCCTCGGCTCAGAGCATTCCACGCGCCCGGCGTGACCGCGGCCGGGCTGCTGGCAGCCCTCGACGACGCCAGGGTCCGCGCGTGGGTGGGCGTCTCACCGTCGGGGCAGACGCTCCTCCGCGTTGCCACCCACGTCTACACGATTGAGGACCACGTTGACCGAGTCGTCGAGGCCGTCATCGGTGCCGGCGCCGGGCCGGGGAACACTCGATCGAAGCAGTGAGCAGGCAGATGACGCGCTCTAGGTGCGGACGATCCCGCCGCTCGTGGTCAGCGGTACGTCGGGGTCGTCGAACCAGACGCCGCCCGAGCCGAGGTACCGGAAGTGGAGCTCGCGTCCGGCCGGGACGACGACGCTCACGCTCCGCGTGCCGTTGCGGCGTCGAACCAGCTTGTGTACTCCCGGTGCCCAATCGTTGAACGTGCCGACAGCCGACACCGGTCCCTGGTGCACGTCGTCCGGCAGCACGAACTGAATCTTGGAAAGGCCAGCGTTGTCGTCGCTGCTCACGCGGATGGTCATCGGTCTTGGTTCCCTTAGTGGTCGTGTCGTATTCGGGCCCGCGGCCGTGCCGCGGTGTTGGAAGCTAACCAGAACGCGTGCCGCAAGGACTTCCGGACACGCCCGGTCGCGAGCATCTCGCAGTCAACCGTCACGACTCCGTCGGGTGCTTTGCGCGGGTGCGCTTACTGGGTGATCAGCACCGTGCCCAGGGTGCCGTCGGCGAAGAGCTGAAACCGTCCAGCGCTGCACCAGGCCGGGTATGACGGCGGCGACGCGGTCGCCGACACCGATCGAATCGACGCCGCGGCCGACTGCGGTGACGGTTCCGACGCGGTCGCGGCCGGGCACGACCGGGAACTCGTGCGGGATCATGTCCCACACGTAGCCGGCCGCGACGGAGAGGTCGAAGCCGTTGACGGATGCGGCCTCCACCGCGACCAGCACCTCACCGGTGTCCGGTTCCGGCTTCCGGATGTCGAGCAGGCCAGGTCGGGTGTCGCGAGCGGTGATGGCGGAGGCCTTCATGTTCGTTTCTCCTCGTTGTCGTTTGTTTGCGGATCTGCGGGAGGACTTCGGTGCCCAGTAGCTCGATGGCCTTGAGGTAGTCCCCGGTGGCATCCCACCGATGTCCATCTGCAGGATCTGGTGGGTGTGGCTCGATCTGCGAACGAGAGGTGGAATCACGGTGTTGATGAGGCAGCCCGTGTGCGCGCTCGTCCGCTGCCTGCCGAGCCGAGCCGCAGTTCGCCGTTGCGGCGCATCGCGAGCCGAGTTCGACGAGCTGTGGGTGCCAGCGGTCCGTCGGAGGCGGCTTCGGCGCGTAGGCCGTCCAACAGGAGATGGATCAGGCGCGCCGATGCCTCGACCGCGATGCCGTGCGCCCGCTCAACCAGTCCAGCGTTCGCCATCAAAAACAAGACGACGTCCTCTGTAGTGAAGTCGGCGCGCAGCACACCGGCCGATTGGGCACGAGCGACCAACTTGACGAGCCGGTGGAACGCGTGCGAACGGAGACGTTCCATCTCCGGCGCACTCGACACGTCCATCGTGACCAGGTCGGCGATGCCCCGATCGTGCGCCTGCATGACCGCGACGGCCTCGATGTAGGAGACAAACCCGCCCCATGGATCGGGATCGGCGAGGCCCGCCTCGACGGCCTGCAGATGCTCTGTCATCCGCTCCGTGAACACGGCGGCAATCAAGGCGCTGCGGGTCGGGAATCGCCGATACAGGGTCGCGTTTCCGGTTCCTGATCGGCGGGCGACCTCATCGAGCGGGGCGTCAATGCCGTGCTCGGCAAACACCGCCCGAGCGGCCTCGATGATGGCGGCCCGATTGCGGGCGGCGTCAGCTCTTAGCTCCACGCTGCCCAACCTAGTGGAAGTGGGGGCTATTCCCCAGTTCTTGTAGGGTGTGATCCATGACTTCGCACACTGATCTGGAAGCGCATGTCGATGCTCTGCGGTTCTCCGTCGCTCGGCTACGCGACATCGCGTCCGGGATGACCGACGCGACGCTAACAAGCCCGGGCTACCCGAGCGAGTGGAGCATCGCCCAAGTGCTCTCCCACCTCGGTTCGGCGGCGGTGATCATGCAGCGCCGCCTTGAGGACACCGTCGCCGGCCGGACGACGCCCGACGACTTCGCGCCGAGTGTTTGGAACACCTGGAACGCGAAGACGCCCACCGAGCAGCGCGACGACGCCCTCGCCGCCGACGCCGAACTGCTTCGCGGAATCGACGCGGTCACCGCCGAACAGCGCAGCGCCTTCGCCTTCACCATGGGACCGATCAGCGTCGGATTCAGCCAGTTCATCGACCTGCGCCTCAACGAGCACGCCATGCATACGTGGGACATCGACGTCACCATGAACCCCGCCGCAACCATCCCGACCCGCGTCGCCGGCCTTGTCGTCGACAACCTCGAACTCATCGCCCGCTACACCGGCAAACCCACCGGCGAAACGGCCACCATCACCGTGAACACCGCCCACCCCAGCCGTGGCTTCACCGTCCGGCTGACACCCGATTCCGTCACGTTCACGCCCGGCGGGCCAATGCCCGACCCTGACCTCGAACTACCCGCCGAAGCCCTTGCCCGCCTGGTGTACGGACGCTTGGACGCCGAGCACACGCCACCGGGTGACCACGCTCTCGCGGTGACCACGCTCAGGCGCGCCTTCCCCGGGCCCTGACAACGGCGGAGTCGGGGACCGACGAGGTTTCGCTCGCCGAATGCACCGTCACCGCGGTCAGTTGGACGCCGGTCGTACATGACCGGACGATTGACTCGCAGCACGACGCGCGGCGTTCCGGCGGCCTCAGCATTCGCGATATACATTGCCTACCGTGCGCCGGGTGACCGCAACAGCACGCCGCCCCAGCCGGGCGTCGGTAGCGGCGCTCGTGGCGTCGGCTGCCGTGGGCTTCAGCGCGTGCAGCGGCGGCGGCGGGGGGGCGAAGCCGTCAACCACGCCGTCGACAACAAGAACAATGGAATCCGCGACGATCAACCCGTTGACCGGGGGTAAACCCTCAACCAACAAGGTGGTCGCCGTCAAGATCGATGACACCGGCGCCGCCCGCCCGCAAGCGGGCCTCAACGACGCGGACATCGTCTACATCGAGCAGGTCGAGGGTGGCCTGACCCGCCTCGTCGCAGTGTTCAACTCGCACTTGCCGACCAACGTCGGGCCGGTGCGCAGCACCCGTAATGACGATCCGGAAATCGTGCGCCAATACGGGCCGATCATCTACGTCGCCTCCGGGGGCGACCGCATCGAGTACCGACCGATGGACCGCTCCAACCTGCACGCTGTGATCAACGATCGCGGCGGCCCCGGCTTCAGCCGCAACCCGAACAGGCCGATCCCGCTCAACCTGTTCACCAACCTCGCGGTCGTGGCCAAGAAGGTGAACGGCCCACAGGCAACCGACATCGGGCTGCACTGGTCGACGAAGATCACCAATCCGGCCAAGCCGGGCGCGCTGGTCAACGCGCGAGTCGGCGCCACCCCCGTCGTGTTCCGCTGGAACCGCGCCACACACCGCTACGTCCGATACTTCAACGGGCACGTCGACCGGCTCGCCGACGGGTCAGGCGTCAGCACTCCGAACGTCATCGTGCAATCCGTGTACGGCGAAGAGTTTCCCGCCGACATCGACCCGGCCGGAAACCCCGCCTGGTACCAACACACCGTCGGCCACGGCAAGGTCGTCGTCTTCCGCGACGGCCGACGCATCCTCGGGCGCTGGAGCCGACCCCACGCCGCCGCCGGCACTCAACTCGTCGACCAGCAGGGTAAACCGATCACCCTTGCACCGGGTGGGGCATGGTTCGTGCTGGTCAACGACAACACGCCCGGGCCGCGGTAGCGGCTGCTGGCACCTCCGGAGGCGGCCCGTCGACGAGGCCTTCCGGGCTAACTTGGTAGGTAGCGCGAACACGGGTGGAACCGACGCGTCGCATACCGGGCCAGCACCGACGCCGGGGGCGCC
>JAJKIB010000480.1 GCA_021154745.1 Mycobacterium sp. | reverse complement strand
GGAGACCCAGACATCGCCATGGGCGCACACGTACTCGATCAAGCCGTCCAACGCGTTGGCCCGGGATGGGCGCCCCGACAGGAACGGGTGATTGGTCAGCACGAAGCAGCCGTTGGCGGCGCGCATCGCGTCGAACTCCAGCCGCCACATCTCGATCGCCTTGACCGGACTCTCGATCAGCCCGGTGCCGGAGAAGTCCGGAACATAGCAATACTGTTCCCAGTCGTCGAGTGCCCACTGGATGGGAATCTCGACCAGCGGACCGCCGCCGTCGACCGCGAGCTCATAGGGATGGTCGGTGTCCATCAGGCTGCTGTCGTACAGAAATCCCCTGTCGCGCAACAACTTCGGTGAGTGCCAGTTCAGCTCCCACATCGGCGCACGATAGCCTGTCGGTCGCACGCCTGCGACGGCATCGAGGGCTTCTAGACCGCGGTCGAGAATGGCCGACTCTTGATCCTCGGTGAGCCCGAACATCGGTTCGTGCAGATAGCCGTGGTGCGCGATCTCGTGTCCGGCGTCGACGATCGCCCTGATGACATCCGGGTATCGAACGGCGGTGTAGCCCGGCACGAAGAAGGTCGACGTGACACCGTGTCGGGCAAGAATTTTCAGCAGCCGCGGCACGCCGGTGAGCGGCCCGTATGCCTGGTGACTGATCGCCGACATGCGGCTGGCGTGCTTGGTGGACACGCCGAGCATTGCTGACTCGGCATCGACATCGAAGCTGAACGACGCCGCGCAGCTAGCTCCGTTCGGCCAGGGGATCGGGGCCGCGGGGACGGTCATCGGGCGCCCTTCTGTGCCAGCAGGGACACGAACTCGTAAGCCAGATACGCCGCGGCGATACCGGTGATCTCCGCGTGGTCGTAGGCAGGAGCAACCTCGACGATATCCGCCCCGACCAGGTTGAGCCCCTCGAAACCGCGTACCAGCCCGAGGAGTTCGCGGCTCGACAGGCCGCCGATCTCGGGTGTGCCCGTGGCAGGAGCGTGGGCGGGGTCGAGGACGTCGATGTCGATCGACACGTAGAGCGGATGGTCGCCGATGGTCGCCCGCAGCTGCTCGACCACGTCGGCGACCGTTCGCGACTCGAAAGCCGAACAATGCACGATCGTGAACCCCAATTCTGCGTCGTCGTCGAGATCTTCGGGCGTGTACAGCGCGCCGCGAATGCCGACGTGCGCGCTGTGGCCGGAGATGAACAGGCCCTCCTCGGCGGCGCGACGAAACGGGGTGCCGTGGGTCAATGGGGCGTCGAAATACGTGTCCCAGGTGTCGAGGTGAGCGTCGAAGTGCACCAACGCCACCGGCCCGTAACGGCGGTGATGCGCCCGAAGCAGCGGATAGGCGATGGTGTGGTCGCCGCCCAGGCTGACAAGCTTGGCGCCGCTGTCGATCAGCGCCGACGCCTGTTCTTCGATCTGGCGCACGGCGGCGGCGATGTCGTATGGGGTGCAGGCGATGTCACCGGCGTCGACCACCTGCTGGCTGGCGAACGGCGACACGTCGAGCGCAGGGTTGTAGGGCCGAAGCACGCGCGAGCACTGTCGGATGTGTGAGGGCCCGAATCGTGCTCCCGGCCGATAGCTGACGCCGGTGTCGAACGGAATCCCGACCACCGCGACGTCGCAGCCGTCGACGTCTTCGATGCGGGGCAGCCGCGCGAATGTCGTCAGCCCGGCATACCGTGGCACGACCCGGCCGTCGACCGGCCCAACGG
This sequence comes from Mycobacterium sp., assembly GCA_021154745.1. GTDB lineage: Bacteria > Actinomycetota > Actinomycetes > Mycobacteriales > Mycobacteriaceae > Mycobacterium. The sequence continues at coordinate 6,095 of JAJKIB010000480.1, read as the reverse complement.
GCTGCTCGCTCATGCCCTGCACCGCGTCGTGCCGCCGTTGACCTGGATCGTCTGCCCGACGAACGCGCCGAGGTCCTTGCGAGCCAAAAGTGCTACGGCCGACGCTATTTCGTCGGCGTTGCCGATGCGGCGAATCGGTATGCCGCGGCTGTACTCCTCATGCATCTCGGTCAAGCTCACTTTCGCGTTGTCGGCGTCCACCTGTAGTTGCGGAGTGTCGGTCACTCCAGGTGCGACGGCGTTGACAGTGATGTTTTCCGGCGCCAGCTCACGGCCCAGCGTCTTCGTGAGCGCGATGAGTCCCGCTTTGGACGCCGAATATGCGGTCGCCTCCGGCCAGCCGATCACCCCCCATTCCGAGGCGATGATCACGATATTGCCGCCGCCGGTTCGGCGCATGCCGGCGAGCACCGCCTGGATCAGATAGACCGTGCCGGCCAGGTTGGTGTCGATGACCTTCCACCAGTCCTTCTCGTCGTGGTCGACGAACGGCGCCATGGTCATATAGGCGGCATTGCACACCAGGATGTCGATCGGCCCGCGTGCCGCCTCGATGTCGTTGACCAGCCGGGCAACCGCGTCGGGATCCGAAACATCGCCTGCCGCAGGGAATCCCGCTGTCTCGGCGACGACCGTCTTCATCCGCTCGTCGTGTGTCAGGCCGTTGACGGCGACGGTGGCGCCTTCGCGTGCCAGTCGTCGTGCGATCGCCGCGCCGATCCCTTGGGCGGCACCGGTGACCAGCGCAGTGCGTCCCTGCTGGCTCTTCATTGTCAGATCACCGTCCCGCCGTTGGGGGAGAGCACTTCTCCGACACAGAAGTCGGCGTCGTCGCCGAGCTGGAACCGGACGACTTCTCCGATTTCCTCGGGCCGGGTGAGCCGCCGGTTGGGAACCGTCGCAAGGTATTCCGGTGCGCGCCAGGGCGAGTCGGCCGGCAACAACGGGGTGTCGGCGGGTCCGGGTGCGATCGCGTTGACGCGCACTCGGCGACCGGCGACCTCGACCGCGAGGCTGCGGACCAGCCCGATGATCGCGCCCTTCGCCGCCGCATAGTGGGCGCCGCCGCCGTCGGCGCCTCCGATCGCCAACTCCGACGTGATCGCGATGATCGAGCCGCTGCCCCGTTCGAGCATGGACGGCAGCACGCTGCGCGTGACATTGCGCAGACCCCCGAGGTGCACCCGCAGCATCCGATGCAGCTGCTGCCGTGTGATGTCGGAGATCGGCACCATCTCGTAGTGGCCGGCCGCGGACACCACCGCGTCGACCGGCCCGATATCGGCGACGATCCGCGCGACGGCGGCCGGGTCGGATACGTCGACGACATACGGGGCGCCGGCGCTGATATCGAGTCCCGCGACGGCGTACCCTTCGTGCTGGAGCGCCGCAGCGACGGCGGCGCCAATGCCGGAAGCGGATCCGGTGACGATCGCGGTGCGGGTCACGAAGCGTCGGCGCCCAGCCGGTGCGCGATGGGTTCCTCGATGCGATGGCGCACCGTGAGGTAGATGATCAGGCCCAGCACCGCGAGCGCGGCGGTCGTCAGGACGCTGGCCCAGTTGATGTACCACGGCTGTCCGGGTTGGGTGCGCGGCCAGGCGACGTTGACCGTCTCGAAGATGATCCACAGCGAGGCCAGGTATGTCACGGGCGCGCCCCACCGGCCCAGCGTGAACGGCCCGGGCTGCCACTTACCCGTCAGCCGCGCAGTCGCGGCGCCGATCACCGGAACACCGAACGCGATGTAGAACCCGATGATGTTGAAGTTGACCAGAACGCTGTAGAACTCCGAGCCGGCCATCAGGACGAACACGACGGCGACGACGGCGGTCAGCGCGATGGCGTAGACGGGCAGCCGCTCTCGCCCAGCCAACCCGCCGAGAATCTTCGAGCCCGGAAGGCTGCGATCGCGGGCGGCGCCCCAGATGCAGCGCGACACCGCGGCCTGCACGGCGAGAAAGCTTGAAACGAAGCCGATTACGAACATCGCGAGCAGCGGCTTGGTGACGCCGGCCCCGAGATGCGCGGTCAGGGTGTCGGACACGACGTCGCCCGATTGTGACTCAATGACAGAGGGCAGGTCGGGGATGGCCAGGATCAAGGCGGCGCTGGAGAACATCACGACCAGACCCACCAGGAGCAGCGCCAGGATGATCGCCTTTGGCACGTTGCGTTCGGGTTCGTCGACCTCCTCGGCGACCGATCCGGCGGCCTCGAAACCGAGGAACGACCACCCGACAAAGGCAACCGCGAGCAACATCGGCCCCGACACCCACGCGTCGGCGTCAGGAATCCCCGCGCTGGAGAACAGGACCGAGAACGGATTTTCCCGGTAGAACAGCAGCAGTACTGCGCCGAGGCCGAGGGAACCGACCACCTCGCAGGTGATGCTAATGGCCACAACGATTTTCAGAAATCTGCGGCCGACCATGTTGATCAGCGTGCCAAGCGCGACGATGCAGATGGCGATCGCGGCGATCTGCCAGCGATCGGGTTCACTGACGCCGAAAATCTGCAGCAGGAAACCACTCGCGGCATATGACAGCGTGCCGAGCGCCAAGGTGAGCCCCCACATGTACGCCCACGCGGCCGCCCAGCCCCAGGTGGTGCCGCGGACGTGGCGCGACCACTGGTACACGCTGCCCGCATATGGCCAACGGGACGCCAACTCGCCGAACACGGCCGCGACGAGCAGTTGCCCGATGAGCACGATGGGGAAGGCCCAGAAGAACTTCGGCCCCGCGGCGAACAGCCCAAGGGTGAAGATTGCGTACACGGCGGCAATCGGCGATACGTCGGCGAACGCCAACGACAGCGCCGACCGGAAACTGAAGCCGCGCAGCAACTGTGGCGGGCGGTCCTCAGAGGCTGCGTGCGTTTCCAGCGGCTGCGTCATCGTCGCCTCCCATTGTGTGTGGCACTGAGGCGTCACTGTGAGCCTGTCGCGGCCGAAACTGAAGTAGTTGTTCGTACAGATGACCCGCGAAGATCTAGATGATCATCTAACGTTGACGGTCGAAGCGCCGCGTCGTCAGTGCGCAGCGACTTATCGCATATGGCTTGAGCAGGCGGTTTTTGTGGCGGCACCCGCCGCGACGACCACGTAACCGCACATTGCGGCCACGTGAAACTTGGCGAGAAGGCGGTGACATCGATGGCGTACCGCGTCGCCGACCTCGTCGACACTCCCCATCTGCGTGTTAAGGTGCGCGCCGGCGCCGCCGGGTTGGATCGGCCGGTCGCGTGGGCGCAGACATCCGATCTCGAGGAGCCGTGGTCGTACCTGGCCGGCGGCGAACTGCTGATGAAGAACGGCCAGACGCTGCCCGAGTCGGCACGCGGTCAGAGTGCATTGATCAAAGGCCTGGCCGAGAAGGGAATGTGCGGCCTGGTGATCGGCCTGGACGCAGCAACCCCCGAACTCACCAGTGCAGCAATAGCTTTGGCCGATGAGCTGCGCTTTCCGGTGATGGTCGTGCCCTACTCGATCGGCTTCGCGGCGATCGGGCGAGCCGTGGCAGACGCCGGTGCCGACGGCGGCAGGGTCGTCGCAACGGAACGCGTCTACAACGTCATCCGGCAGTCGGTCATCCACTCCACCCGGTCCAACGTGCTGAGCCAGCTGGGCCGCGACCTGTCCTGCCGGCTTGCGGTGCTCGATGCGACGACGGGGGACGTGGCACTCGACGGGTCCAAACCGGTGCCTGCCGGGTTACGGCGGGCCGTCGTGGACGAAATCGCGGAACGACGCGGCGCGGTTCCCGGCGTATTGCACGTGAATGCCGACGGCGGTCGGGCGGTGGTGGTCGAAGTGCCCGACGAGGAACCGACCGTGCTCGCCGCCTACGACTTCCGCGGTGCCGCAGTCGATCTGGTCCATCTGCAGCATCTCGCGTCGGCGGTGGCGGTCCTGCTCGCGCAACAGAACGTGCGACTCGAGCACGAACGACGCATCGGCGCCGAGGTGATGGCGCAACTGTGTGACGACAGGCTCACCGCGCGCGAGGCAGACCGGGAACTCGCAGAGCGCGGGCTGCGGCCGCAAGACTGCTCGATAGTGGCGGCGGGCGGTGTGTTGCCTGCCGGCGAGCGCCAACTGCACCTCCACCTCGGACGGCGGGCCGTGCCGCATCTGCTGCTTCGCCGTGGCGACCTGCTGTATGCGTTGATGCCGATCACCGATCCGTCGTTGGCGGCGTTGCGCCAGCGGCTGGGGGGCCAGGCGACCGTGGGGATCAGCGATCCACTGAGCCGTCCCGGCCGCGCCCCGACGGCGGTGCGGGAAGCGACGTGGGCGGCTCGCGTCGCACGGACGGCCCCCGACCGCATTGCTCGCTTCGCCGACGCAACGATGTTCTCGGTACTGCGGGACACCGACGAGGCCCAAGTGGTCGTCGACCGTGTGCTGGGTCCATTGATCGTCTACGACGCCCGTCACTCCGCCGAAATGATCAAGACGCTGGACACCTACTTGCAATGCGACAGGTCGTGGGTGCAGACGGCGGCGGCGCTGAATGTGCATCGCCAGACCGTGGTCTACCGGATCCAGCGGATCGAACAGATCACGGGCCGCGCGGTCGCCGAAACCGCCGCGATCGCGGAGTTCTGGTTGGCGTTGCGCGCCAGAGACTTGCTGGCACTGCCGCACCCGTAGGCGGAAGCGCCCGGCAACTAGACTGAGCCAGTGGATTCAGCATCGCCCCGCCCCGTCTTGGTGGTCGACTTCGGCGCGCAATACGCCCAGCTGATCGCCCGCCGCGTTCGCGAGGCCAGGGTGTTTTCGGAGGTCATCCCGCACACCGCCAGCGTCGAAGACATCAAGGCCCGCGACCCGCAGGCAATCGTGCTGTCGGGCGGGCCGGCCAGCGTGTACACCGACGGCGCGCCGCAGCTGAATCCTGCCGTGTTCGATCTCGGGCTGCCGGTGTTCGGCATCTGCTATGGGTTTCAGGCGATGGCACAGGCGCTCGGCGGTGCCGTCGAGAAGACCGGAACCAGCGAGTACGGCCGCACTGAGTTGAATGTCTCTGGGGGACAGCTGCATTCGGATCTGCCGACGACCCAGCCGGTGTGGATGAGCCATGGTGATGCCGTCACGGCCGCTCCCGACGGGTTCGACGTGGTGGCCACCAGTGCCGGTGCCCCGGTGGCGGCATTCGAGAACCGGGCCCGCAGGCTCGCGGGTGTGCAGTATCACCCCGAGGTGATGCATACGCCGCACGGGCAGCAGGTCCTGAGCCGGTTCCTGCACGAATTCGCGGGCATTGGGTCAACATGGACGCCCGCGAACATCGCGGACTCGCTGGTCGAACAGGTGCGCAACCAGATCGGCAACGGCCGGGCCATCTGCGGGCTGTCGGGCGGTGTGGACTCTGCCGTGGCCGCCGCGCTGGTACAGCGCGCCATCGGCGACCGGTTGACATGCGTGTTCGTCGACCACGGGCTGCTGCGCGCCGGGGAACGGGCGCAGGTGCAGCGCGATTTCGTCGCCGCCACCGGCGCCAACCTGGTCACCGTCGACGTCGCCGACCGGTTCCTCGAAGCGCTGTCCGGGGTGACCAACCCGGAAGGCAAGCGAAAGATCATCGGCCGCGAATTCATCCGGGCGTTCGAGGGCGCCGTGCGAGACACGTTGGGCACCAGTGATTCTGAGGTCGAATTCCTGGTGCAGGGCACGCTGTATCCGGACGTCGTGGAGTCCGGCGGTGGCACCGGGACGGCCAATATCAAGAGCCACCACAATGTCGGCGGCCTGCCAGGAGACCTGAAGTTCAAACTCGTCGAGCCGCTGCGGCTGTTGTTCAAGGACGAGGTGCGCGCGGTGGGCCGCGAACTGGGCCTGCCCGAGGAAATCGTTGCGCGCCAACCGTTCCCGGGCCCGGGCCTTGGCATCCGCATCGTCGGAGAGGTGACCGCCGCCCGGCTGGATACGCTGCGGCGCGCCGACGCGATCGCCCGCGAGGAACTGACCGCAGCAGGCCTGGACAACCAGATCTGGCAGTGCCCGGTGGTGCTGCTGGCCGACGTCCGGTCGGTGGGCGTACAGGGCGACGGGCGCACCTACGGCCACCCGGTCGTGCTGCGTCCGGTGT
>JAJKIB010000479.1 GCA_021154745.1 Mycobacterium sp. | reverse complement strand
GCCGTATGACGTCGAACGCGTCTACGGTCTGCCGTTCGCCGACATCTCGGTGACCGAGAAGTACTACGAGATGGTCGACGACGCGCGGATCCGCAAGACGAAGATCAAGGCGCGCGAGTTCTTCCAGACGCTGGCCGAGCTGCAGTTCGAGTCGGGCTACCCGTACATCATGTACGAGGACACGGTGAACCGGGCCAATCCGATCGAGGGCAAGATCACGCACAGCAACCTGTGCTCGGAGATCCTGCAGGTGTCGACGCCGTCGGTGTTCAACGAGGATCTGACGTATGCCCAAGTGGGCAAGGACATTTCGTGCAACCTCGGCTCCATGAACATCGCGAAGACGATGGACTCGCCCGATTTCGCACAGTCGATCGAGGTGGCGATCCGGGCGCTGACGGCGGTGAGCGATCAGACACACATCTGGTCGGTGCCGTCGATCGAGCAGGGCAACAACGACTCCCACGCGATCGGGCTGGGGCAGATGAACCTGCACGGCTATCTGGCGCGGCAGCGGATCTTCTACGGCTCCGAAGAAGGTGTGGACTTCACCAACATCTACTTCTATACGGTGCTGTATCACGCGCTGCGGGCGTCGAACCGGATCGCGATCGAACGCGGCGCACACTTCAAGGGCTTCGAGAAGTCGAAGTACGCGTCGGGGGAGTTCTTCGACAAGTACACCGAGCAGGTGTGGGAGCCCAAGACCGATCGCGTCAAGCAGTTGTTCGCCGATGCCGACATTCGCATTCCGACGCAAGAGGATTGGATGCGGCTCAAGGAGTCGGTGCAGGCGCATGGCATCTACAACCAAAACCTGCAGGCGGTGCCACCGACGGGCTCGATCAGCTACATCAACCATTCGACGGCATCGATTCACCCGATCGCGTCGAAGGTCGAGATCCGCAAGGAAGGCAAGATAGGGCGGGTGTATTACCCGGCGCCGTACATGACCAACGACAACCTTGAGTACTACCAGGACGCCTACGAAATCGGCTACGAGAAGGTCATCGACACGTACGCTGCGGCGACGCAGCACGTGGATCAGGGATTGAGCCTGACGCTGTTCTTCAAGGACACGGCGACGACGCGTGAGGTGAACAAGGCGCAGATCTACGCCTGGCGCAAGGGAATCAAGACGCTGTACTACATCCGGCTACGCCAGATGGCGCTGGAGGGAACAGAGGTCGAGGGGTGCGTGTCCTGCATGCTGTGAGCCTGCATGCTCTAGGACGTCGCCGCCGACGAGAGTGGACTTGATACACGCGAAGCGGGAAGTAGCCGTGTTTGTAGTCCACACTCGCCGGTGAGGCGGCCGCGCTAGCCCATCGCGTAGACGGGCAGGCGATCCACCCGCATCAGCACAGGGTGCTTCGGCGGAACGCTGGGGCCGGGGTTGGCCTCCTCTAGCTTCGCTTCGTCGTCTATCCAGCACTCGCCGGTCCGCTCGTCGTAGTCGCCTCCGTAGAAGACGCAGCAGACGCCGATGTCGTCCGGATGGCCGGCGGCGCATTCCCAGAAGTCGTCGCCAGCGGCGCTCACGGGCGCCGCATTCGCGTTCGCGGCGAGTCCGATGGCCAGTCCTGCCGTCATCGCGGCGGTGGCCAGAAGTCCTTTGATGTTCATGCCGCTAAGCCTGAAGCGAAACCGCGATGCCGAAAACGGGGCGGATTCCTCTAGCCCCGGGCCACGCCTCAGGGATCTGGCCGCCGGTCCAGATAGGGGATTAGGGGCGCCGGCATCACCTAAGCCCCTAACCGGACGCAGGCCGAAGGCCCCCGGGTGTCTGCGCAGACGGCGGGTCCCCGCCCCGTTCCTGGCGGCGCCTCTCGCATCGAAGACTGTCGTTATGCGGTTCGGATCGGCCGGGCCGCGAACACGACAGAAGGAAATACCATGTCCACCAAGAAGATTCAGCGCCTCGTCCTTGCCGCCGGCGCCTTGACCGCCGTTCTGGCCGTCTCCACAGGCGTCGCCGCTACCGCCTCGGCGGAGCCCATCGGCCCCAACGGGCCAGCGTCGAAGCCCGGCTATTGCGCGGTCGTCAACACCGACAGCAACGGCAACGAGACGGTCACATACGTTCCGACCGGGACGCGGTCCGGCCTGTCGTACTGCGGGCGCGACGGCGAATGGCACTTCGGCTGGCTCGTCGACGAAATGGTCGCGCCTCCTACGGGCGGCGGCAAGGGCCCAGTCAAGGGCGGCGGCGTCGGTCCCGTTCTGACAGTTGCCAAGTGAATCCTGGTGCGGGGCGCCGAGTGGCCAGTTGACGCACGCGGAATAAGTGGCCACTCGGCGGATCTATGCAGGCGCCTCGCCACGTCGAAGGAGATCGAGCTTGTGCCCCGCCTCCTCGCTCAAGTCCCGGTGTTGGACGCGAACGTCGATACCGGGCTTGACGCCCGCGAGAGCGGGCAGCAGGTGATTGATCACCTGTTCGGCGGTGGCGGGCATTCGGCGCCCCCGGGTGGTCAGCTTCGTCCACCGATCGCCGTCGCGAAAGTAGTGCTCCACAGCAGAGTTGAACGTGAGCGTGACGAGGTAGCAATCGTTGCTGAGACGCATTACGGCGCTTACTTAACAGTGTGCTGCGGGCCCTGCGCCTTCTTGTACAACGCCTTGAGCATCCGGTCACGGAAGCGGGCGTTGTCGATCAGCTTGATTCCCGCGTTGGCAATCCGCGGTTGCCCGAGCATTTTGTGGAAGTAGCGGCCCCGCCGGTACTCCTTGCCCCACGCCGCTTCCATCCGCTGCCCGTAGTTGGTGAAGTCGTCGGGCCCGCCGTTCTGCAGCGCAGCGATCGCGCACTCGCCCGCAGCGAGCCCAGACTCCAGCGCCTTGGAGATGCCCGCGCCCGAGGCCGGCTTGCCCGCGCCCAGCGAGTCACCCGTGAACAGCACACCCGGCCGCCACGGCGGCCACGCGGTGAAGCCCATCGGCAAGCGCCAGGCCCGCACACTCTTGTTCTTCTTCAGCTCTTCGATCGGCGGCAGCTCCCAGTCGCGCGGAAGCGTCCGCAGGAACTCACCCAGGAACTGCGTGGCGTTGATCGACTGCCAGTTCTTGTAGCTGTTGACGTAGCCCAGGCCGATGTTGAACCGCCCGTTGCCCATAGGGAACACCCAGCCGTAGCCGGGCAGCTGATCCCCCTGGAACACCAGCTTCAAATAGATGTCGAGGCTGTCGGAGTCCGGACGGTTGGCGTGCATCTCCGAACGGATCGCTATAGCCGAGTAACCGTTGTATTCCGAATCGATCTTCAGCGCCCGCTTGATGGGGGAGTAGGCGCCGTCGGCAGCGATCACCGCGTCGCCGTACACCTTCTCCCCGCTCTTCAACGTCACACCCACGACACGACCGTTCTCCACGATCGGACCGGTCACCTCTGCCGACTGCCGCACCTCGGCACCAGCAGACTCGGCGTGCTTGAGCAACAAGGTGTCGAGCTCAGTGCGGCTCACGGTGTGCCCGTGGTCGGGCATGCCGGGACGTTTGGGGAACGACAGCTCCCACTGGCTCGGGCTGTACACCGTCACACGGTTGACGCGGTGAAACTCGGCGACCTCGTGGGAAAGACCCATCTTCTGCAGGTAGCTGACGGCGCGCGCGGTCAGGCCGTCGCCACACGGCTTGTCGCGCGGGAACTCGGCCTTGTCCAGGACCACAACCTTTGCGCCGGTCTGCGCGGCCTGCCACGCGGCGGCCGAACCCGAGGGTCCGCCCCCCGCGATGATCAGGTCGTATCGCTGCGTCATACGTCTCTCTCGTCAATTGGCTTTCGCAGGAATAGTACCCAGCGTGACGGGTCCCATCTTGGCAAGCAAATTTGCCTGGCCAGCGCGGCGAAACCCCGTGTTGCGGCACGGTCTGAGCAGGTCAGCGGCGTCCGGGCGGTACAGTTGTCGAGTGCGACGAGGGTCGAGGTCACGTTCCAGTGAGCCGGGTGTCAAGGTGGACGCCCGCAGCGAGCGCTGGCGCGAGCATCGCAAGAAGGTGCGGTCGGAGATCGTCGATGCCGCCTTCCGCGCGATCGACCGCCTCGGCCCGGAGTTGTCGCTGCGCGAAATCGCTGAAGAGGCCGGCACGGCCAAGCCGAAGATTTACCGACATTTCACCGCCAAGTCAGATCTCTTCCACGCCATCGGCGAGCGGCTGCGCGACATGTTGTGGGCGGCGATCTTCCCATCGATCAACCTGGCGAGCGATCCGGCCCGCGAAGTCATTCGTCGCAGCGTCGAGCAGTACGTGCGCCTGGTCGACGAGCACCCGAACGTTTTGCGCTTCCTCATCCAGGGCCGCTTCACCGAACAGAGTGCTTCGGCGATGAGCGCGCTCAACGAGGGCCGCGAGATCACCCTGGCGATGGCGGACCTGTTCAACAACGAACTGCGGGAGATGGAACTCGACGCCACCGCAATGGAGCTGGCCGCCCACGCGGCGTTCGGATCGGTGGCCTCGGCAACCGACTGGTGGTTGGGCTCCGAGCAGGACAGCCCGCGCCGCATGCCCGCCGACGAGTTCGTCGCACACATGACGACAATCATGGTCGGCTCCATCAACGGCACCTGCGAGCTGCTGGGCATCAAGATCGACCCGGACCTGCCGCTGCACGAGGGCGTTCGTCGCCGCGAACACGTCGCCTGAGGACTTTCGGACCTAGGCGATACCGCGGGTATCGGGTATTTTGGCGCTATGACCCTCGCCGAATCGACGAGCAACGCTCAGACCACCCAGCAGCCCCTGCACACCCGCGCGCTGATCATCGGCACCGGCTTCTCCGGTCTCGGCATGGCCATCGAGCTGCAGCGGCGGGGCGTTGCCTTCCTGATCCTGGAGAAGGCCGACGAGATAGGGGGCACCTGGCGCGACAACACCTATCCCGGATGCGCGTGCGACATTCCCTCGCACATGTACTCGTTCTCGTTCGAGCCGAAGCCCGACTGGCGACATGTGTGGTCGTTTCAGCCGGAGATCTTCGACTACCTCAAGGGCGTGACCGACAAGTACGGGCTGCGTCGTTACATCTCGTTCAATTCCCACGTCGAGCGGGCGCATTGGGACGACGACGAGTTGCGGTGGCATGTGTTCACCAAGGACGGCCGCGAGTTCGTCGCGCAGTTCGTGGTCTCGGGTGTCGGCGGTCTGCACATCCCGTTGGTCCCCGAGTTCGACGGGCTTGATGAATTCACCGGCGCCGCATTCCATTCCGCGCAGTGGGACCACACCGTCGACCTCACCGGGAAACGCGTAGCGGTCATCGGCACGGGGGCCAGCGCAATCCAGATCGTGCCGGAGATCGTCAAGGACGTCGGGGCGCTGCAGCTGTATCAGCGCACTCCGGCCTGGGTGATGCCGCGGCCTAACAATCCCATCCCGGACTGGATGCAAGAGACGTTCACCAACGTGCCGGGCACCCGCGCGCTGATGCGTGCGGGCATCTACTGGATTCACGAGGCCGTGGGCTTCGCGATGACGCGGCAGCCGAGACTGCTGAAACTCGGTGAGCTGATGGGCAAGTGGAACATCCGGCGCTCGGTCAAAGACCGCGAGCTGCGCCGCAAGCTGACTCCGAATTACCGCGCCGGCTGCAAACGAATCCTCAACTCCGACACCTATTACCAGGGCGTCGCCAATCCCAAAACAGAGGTCGTCACGGACGGCATCGCCCGGTTCACCCCCCGTGGCATCGTCATTTCCGACGGGACCGAGCGCGAGGTCGACGTCGTGGTGTTTGCCACCGGATTCCACGTCACAGACTCATATACCTATGTCGACATCAAGGGCCCCGGCGGCGAGGACCTGGTAGACCGGTGGAACCGCGAGGGAGTATCTGCGCTGCGCGGCATCACCATTGCCGACATGCCGAACCTGTTCTTCCTTCTCGGTCCGAACACCGCGCTGGGACACAATTCGGTGGTGTTCATGATCGAGTCGCAGATCCGGTATGCGGCGCACGCGATCGCCGCCGCGGACCGGGCGGGCGCCCAGGCGCTGGCGCCGACGCGCGCCGCGGCGGAGGCCTACAACGAGGAATTGCAGGGCGCGTTGGCGGGCACGGTGTGGAACACCGGAGGTTGCCGGAGCTGGTACCTCGACGAGCATGGGGTGAACCGGACGCTGTGGAGCGGGATGACGTGGCAGTACTGGCTGGCCACCCGCAAGTTCAGGGCTTCGGAGTACAAATTCTTTGGTCTCGGAGGCGACACGCCAACACAAGATGTCGCGGTTCCGGCCGTTGTCGCACCCCAGGGGTAGTGTCGGGGTAGCTCGGAGCCGCTCCGGCGGCGACATTGGGCGTGAAGTCGGCAAACCTACTTCTGCGGCGAAATGGGGTTCTGGTGTCCGAGGGAATGAAGCTGATTGATCGTGTTTCGGCGATCAACTGGAACCGCCTGCAGGACGAAAAAGACGCCGAGGTGTGGGACCGGTTGACTGGCAATTTCTGGTTGCCAGAGAAGGTGCCGGTGTCCAACGACATCCCGTCCTGGAACACGCTGACCGCTCACGAGAAGCAGCTGACCATGCGAGTGTTCACGGGCCTGACGCTGCTGGACACCATTCAGGGCACTGTGGGCGCGGTCAGCCTGATTCCCGACGCGTTGACCCCGCACGAGGAAGCGGTCTACACCAACATCTCGTTCATGGAGTCGGTGCACGCGCGCAGCTACAGCAACATCTTCTCGACGCTGTGTTCCACCGCCGAGATCGACGACGCATTCCGGTGGTCGGAGGAGAACCCGAACCTTCAGCGCAAGGCCGAGATCGTCATGCAGTACTACAAGGGCGACGAGCCGCTCAAGCGCAAGGTGGCCTCCACGCTGCTGGAGAGCTTCCTGTTCTACTCGGGCTTCTATCTGCCGATGTATTGGTCCAGCCGCGCCAAGCTGACCAACACCGCAGACATGATCCGG
>JAJKIB010000478.1 GCA_021154745.1 Mycobacterium sp. | reverse complement strand
GGTGCCGGTGGCGGCGCTCCGGCGGGTGCCGGCGGCGGTTACCGAGGTCGTCCCGGTGGCGGCGGTCGTCCCGGTCAGCGCGGCGGAGCCGCGGGCGCCTTCGGTCGTCCGGGTGGCGCGCCCAAGCGTGGCCGTAAGTCGAAGCGGGCGAAACGCGCCGAGTACGAGAACATGCAGGCGCCGGTTGTCGGCGGCGTGCGGTTGCCGCAAGGCAATGGCGAGACCATCCGGCTGGCCCGCGGCGCGTCGCTGTCCGACTTCGCCGAGAAGATCGACGCCAACCCGGCCTCGCTGGTGCAGGCGTTGTTCAACCTCGGCGAGATGGTGACTGCCACGCAATCCGTGGGTGACGAGACCCTTGAGCTGCTGGGCAGTGAGATGAACTACGTCGTGCATGTCGTGTCCCCAGAGGACGAGGACCGCGAGCTGCTCGAGTCGTTCGATCTCACCTACGGCGAAGACGAAGGTGGCGAGGAAGACCTGGAGGTCCGGCCTCCGGTGGTGACCGTGATGGGTCACGTCGACCACGGCAAGACCCGACTTCTGGACACCATCCGCCAGGCCAACGTCCGCGAGGAAGAGGCCGGTGGCATTACCCAGCACATCGGTGCCTACCAGGTTGCCGTCGAGCTCGACGGCAACGAGCGGCTGATCACCTTCATCGACACCCCGGGTCACGAGGCATTCACCGCCATGCGTGCCCGCGGCGCGAAGGCCACCGATATCGCGATCCTTGTGGTCGCGGCCGACGACGGCGTGATGCCGCAGACGGTGGAGGCCATCAACCACGCGCAGGCCGCCGACGTGCCAATCGTGGTGGCCGTCAACAAGATCGACAAGGAAGGCGCCGATCCGGCCAAGATCCGCGGGCAGCTGACCGAATATGGTTTGGTGGCCGAGGACTTCGGCGGCGACACGATGTTCGTCGACATCTCAGCGAAGCAGGGCACCAACATCGAGGCGCTGGAGGAAGCGGTCCTACTGACCGCCGACGCTGCACTTGACTTGCGGGCCAACCCCGATATGGAAGCCCAGGGCGTGGCGATCGAGGCGCACCTGGACCGCGGTCGCGGACCAGTGGCCACCGTGCTGATCCAGCGCGGCACGCTACGGGTGGGCGATTCGGTGGTGGCCGGCGACGCGTACGGCCGCGTCCGCCGGATGGTCGACGAGCACGGCGAGGACGTCGAAGAGGCGTTGCCGTCGCGGCCGGTGCAGGTCATCGGCTTCACTTCGGTGCCAGGTGCCGGTGACAATCTTCTGGTCGTCGACGAGGATCGCATCGCCCGGCAGATCGCCGACCGGCGGAGCGCGCGCAAGCGCAACGCCCTGGCCGCGCGGAGTCGCAAGCGGATCAGCCTGGACGATCTGGATGCGGCGCTGAAGGAAACCAGCCAGCTGAACCTGATCCTCAAGGGCGACAACTCCGGCACCGTCGAGGCGCTGGAGGAGGCCCTGCTCGGCATCGAGATCGATGAAGAGGTAGAGCTGCGCGTCATCGATCGCGGCGTCGGTGGCGTCACCGAGACCAACGTCAATCTGGCGTCGGCCTCGGACGCGATCATCATCGGGTTCAACGTCCGCGCCGAGGGGAAGGCCACCGAGCTGGCCAACCGCGAAGGCGTGGACATCCGGTACTACTCGGTGATCTACCAGGCCATCGACGAGATCCAGAGCGCGCTCAAGGGCATGCTCAAGCCGGTCTACGAGGAGAAGGAGCTCGGCCGCGCCGAGATCCGGGCCATCTTCCGGTCGTCGAAGGTCGGCAACATCGCCGGCTGCCTCGTCCAGTCGGGCATCATGCGGCGCAACGCCAAGGCCCGCCTGCTGCGCGACAACGTCGTCGTTGCCGAGAACCTCACGGTGTCCTCGCTGCGGCGCGAAAAGGACGATGCCACCGAGGTGCGCGAGGGTTTCGAATGCGGTTTGACGTTGAGCTACAGCGATATCAAAGAAGGCGACGTCATCGAGACCTACGAGCTGGTCGAAAAAGAGAGAGTGTAGGAGAGCCCGCATATGCCGGATCCGGCCCGAGCACGCCGGTTGGCCAAGCGCATCTCCACCATCGTCGCCTCGGCGATCGAGTATGAGATCAAGGATCCGCGGCTGACCGGTGTGACGATCACCGACGCCAAGATGACGGGCGACTTGCACGACGCCACGCTGTACTACACGGTGATCGGCCGCAGTCTCGAGGAGGAGCCGGACTACGCAGGCGCGGCGGCGGCCTTGGAGAAGGCCACCGGCGTGCTCCGTACGAAGGTGGGCGCCAAGCTCGGCGTGCGGTTCACGCCGACGCTGGCGTTCGTGCGCGACACCGTGCCCGACGCGGCACACCGGATGGAAGATCTGCTCGCTCGTGCGCGGGCGGCAGATGAGGATTTGGCTAGAGTTCGGCAGGGTGCCAAGCACGCAGGCGAGGAAGACCCGTACCGTAGGACCGGGGCTGAGGGTTCGAGCGGGGAGCTAAACGACGGGCTTGACGCTGATGACACCGGTGACCGCGATCGACAAGATGACTGACGCTCCTGTAATCGAGGGCACGCGCGTCGATGCACGCCAGGCCGCCGACCTGCTGGACGCGGCCGCCACCGTCAGTGTGGTCTGCCACGTCTACCCCGACGCGGACACCATCGGTGCTGGTCTGGCACTCGCGCTGGTGCTCGACCACACAGGCAAAGCCGTCGAGGTGAGTTTCGCAGCGCCCGCCGAACTGCCCGAGTCCCTGCAGTCGCTGCCGGGTGGCCATCTGTTGGTTGGTCCGCAGAGAATGCGCCGCGACCCAGATCTGGTGGTGACCGTCGACATTCCGAGCGTCAACCGGCTCGGTGCTCTGAGTGATCTCGCGGATCCCGGCCGCGAGGTGCTGGTGATCGATCACCACGCCTCGAACCTGCTGTTCGGCACCGCCAATTACGTCGATCCGTCGGCCGACTCCACCACGATGCTTGTCGCCGAGCTGCTCGACGCCTGGGGTAAGCCGATCGACGTCGGCGTCGCGCACTGCCTGTATGCCGGGCTGACCACCGACACCGGGTCGTTCCGGTGGGCGAGTGCTCGCGCGCACCGACTGGCCGCCCGGCTCCTGGAGCTCGGAGTGGACAACGCCGCCATCAGCCGGACCCTGCTCGACACCCATCCGTTCGCCTGGCTGCCGATGTTGTCGCGTGTGCTGTCGTCGGCGCAGCTTCTCCCGGAGGCCGCTGGTGGTCGCGGACTGGTGTATGCCATTGTCGGACATCAGGAATGGGCCAACGCGCGTCCTGAGGAAGTCGAGAGCATCGTCGACATCGTGCGCACTACCCAGCAGGCCGAGGTGGCCGCGGTGTTCAAGGAGATCGAGCCCGCGCACTGGTCGGTGTCGATGCGCGCGAAATCCTACGACCTTGCCGCGGTCGCCAGCGCATTCGGCGGCGGCGGGCATCGCTTGGCCGCCGGTTATTCGGCGACCGGATCCGCTGACGACGTCGTGCAGGCGCTGTATACCGCTCTTGGCTGAGCCGGAAGGCGATCTGCCCGTCGCGGCCACTGGCAGGCGCATCGCCGCATTGGCATTCCCTGCGCTCGGGGTGCTGGCAGCCGAACCGATCTATCTGCTCTTCGACATCGCCGTCGTCGGACGGTTGGGCGCGTTGGCGCTGGCCGGCCTGGCCATCGGCGGGTTGATTCTGAGCACCCTCAGCTCGCAGATGACCTTCTTGTCCTACGGCACCACCGCACGCTCGGCCCGGTTCTTCGGGGCGGGCAACCGCGCGTCGGCCGTGGGGGAAGGGGTGCAGGCCACGTGGCTGGCGCTGGGCCTGGGATCGGTGATCGTCGTCGTGGTCCAGGCCGTCGCGGTGCCGTTGGTGTCGGCGTTGGCCGCTGGTGGGGACATCGCCGGTGAAGCGTTGCCGTGGGTACGCATCGCGATCGTGGGTGTGCCGGCGATCCTCGTCTCGGCGGCGGGCAACGGCTGGATGCGCGGCGTGCAAGATACCGGACGGCCGCTGCGCTACGTCGTCGCCGGGTTCGCGGTATCCGCGGTGCTGTGTCCGCTGCTGGTGTACGGCTGGCTGGGCATGCCTCGGTTGGAGTTGGCAGGGTCGGCGGTCGCCAACCTGGTGGGCCAGTGGGTGGCCGCGCTGATGTTCCTGCGCTCGCTGCTCGCCGAGCGGGTGCCGCTGAGCATCCAACCTGCGGTGCTGCGCGCTCAGGTCGTGATGGGTCGTGATCTGGTGCTGCGCACGATGGCGTTCCAGGCTTGTTTCGTGTCGGCAGGGGCCGTCGCCGCCCGGTTCGGTGCCGCCGCCGTCGCTGCCCACCAGGTAGTGCTGCAGTTGTGGAATTTCCTTGCCCTGGTGCTGGATTCGCTTGCGATCGCCGCGCAGTCGCTAGTGGGGGCGGCGCTGGGCGCCGGAGACCTGGCGCACGCGAAGTCCGTCGCATGGCGGGTGACGATCTTCTCGACGCTCGCGTCCGCGGTGCTGGCCGGCGTCTTCGCCGTCGGCGCTTCGGTGTTCCCCAGTGTGTTCACCGACGACCGCTCGGTGCTCGACGCGATCGGAGTGCCGTGGTGGTTCATGGTGGCCCAATTACCGGTCGCCGGAATCGTTTTCGCGCTCGACGGGGTGCTGCTCGGCGCGGGCGACGCGAAGTTCATGCGCAACGCGACGCTGATCAGTGCACTGGTCGGGTTCCTGCCGTTGATCTGGCTCTCACTCGTGTTCGGCTGGGGACTGCTCGGAATCTGGTCCGGCTTGAGCACGTTCATGGTGCTGCGGCTGGGCTTCGTCGGCTGGCGTGCGTCCTCCGGTCACTGGCTGGTTCCGGGTACGGGCTAGTTCTCGTCGAGAATGCAACCGTGCAGAGGAAGTTCGACTAACCGCCTACTGGAATTCAGTTTCGGCGATTCAGCCAATCAATCTGCGCCGCTGGAGCTTCCGAGCAGATCCCGCGCCCGGTTGGCGACCCGGATGAATTCCGGGCGCTTCATCGTCTCGGCATAGTCCCGCTCACTCGGCAGGTCGACGTTGAGCGTCTCGACGATGCGACCAGGCCTCGGGCTCATCACAACGACCCGGTTGGCCAGGTAGGCCGCCTCGGCGACCGAGTGGGTGACCAGCACCACGGTGGTCCTCGTCTCGCGCCAGATCCGGTGCAGCTCCACGTTCATCTTCTCGCGGGTCAGCGCATCCAGCGCGCCGAACGGCTCGTCCATCAGCAGCACATTCGGCTCATGCAGCAGTGCCCGGCACAGCGAAACCCGTTGCTGCATACCGCCGGACAACTCGTAGGGCATCGCATTCTCGAACCCGGACAGTCCGGTCATCTCGATCAGGTGCTGGCAGCGGCGCTGCGCGGCCTGACGGGGCAACCGCGCATCTCGGCCTGCAACAAGATGTTCTTGCGCACCGACCGCCATTCCAGCAGGGCTGCCCGC
>JAJKIB010000477.1 GCA_021154745.1 Mycobacterium sp. | reverse complement strand
GGTGAGCGATCAGCCCACGCCGGCAGGTACCACCGGCCACCGTGGCCTTCGAAGTCACCTTGTCCGCGAAGGACGACACAGTGCTGCTCACCGTGAGCGATTACTCCACGCCCGTGCCAGCCGCACACGATGCACAGGTCATGGACTCCCGCGGCCGCGGCTTGAGCATCGTCGCTGTGGTGAGCACAGAATGGGGGTGGCGGGAGGAGAAGGCCGGCGCCAAGACGGTCTGGGCGTCGTTCACGACAGCCTGACCCCCGCAGGAGCGTCCCGCCCGGGCAACCCCTCGTGGTCCGACGCCTAGCCGGCGTCGGGCGACGCCGTGGCGCGCGCACGGTGCCCGTTAGCGGATCTCTTGCGGAACGTCGTCGCCTCCGGCCTCGAGGAGGCCCATGAGGACCGGCGACGATCCGCAGCGGGTTCGGCGTACGGGACAGCAATTGACACGAGCATCGGGCGCGGCAGCCCAGGGTGATCGGCAGAGCGGCGCGTCGCCGCCACCCCGTCAATACCCGCACACGGCCCGTGATAGAGGGTGCACAGGGCGAGAGACGCTTCGGCACCCACTGGCTGGACGCCGATGTCAACCGCGGCTGGCACACCCCCCCTTTGCCGGTAAGACGCACCTTCGACAGCATCCGGGATCCCGGCATAGAACCCGTTCAGCATGTTGGTCGCCGGCCCAGGAACGTCGTTCAATGTCCCAGCAACGAAGGAGCGCTACATGAGCGGACGCGTGCCGACTTCGGTGTCTGGTAAGCGGCGACCAAGCGGGCGGTCCTGATTCGTCGACAGCCACCGACGACCGCACGGTGGTCCCTCCATAGGCGAGCCCGGCGAGGTGCTCGCTCCGGCAAAGATGCTCCAGAAGGGCGCATTCCTCATCAGTCGGGTCGTGACGATCATGCATATGAACTTGCCTATCGCAGCCGTACCCGAACCAATTGCGGGACACGCTCTGGTACAGAATGCACACCGGCCTCCGGCGCGGGCTGTTTGCGGCCGATGCCGCCGCTGGTGAGGTGTTCGCCGTCTAGGGCTGGCCCGGCGGGTTCTTGTGGGACAACGTCCCGGGTCGGCGCGGCGCGGTGCTGGCCATCGACGGGTACCACCGGAACGTCGGTGCGGGCGTGTGGCGGTTCCACGAGAGCACCGACGACACCCGCACCGTGGCGGCAGGTCGACGTGCGGCTGCCGCTGGGCGAAAAGCCGCTGTGGCGGTACGCCGACGACTTCCGCGACGCGGTCGGTCCGGGACACCGGATGGCGATCGCGATGGCGGACCAGCCCCCGGACGTCCCGCTGCTGCTGCGGGAGTTGTGGCGTAGCGACGACGAGACGGCGTTCCGGCAGGTCTCTCTGCCGTGGAGGGGCACGCGTTCAGCTGGATTGCGTTCGCAGCGGACGGCGCGCTGCTCCTGGCCGGACTGGCGGTCCCGGCGACGATCTGCGACAAGCTCGTCTGCAACCATCGCTGGACGATGTGGCGGCTGTCGCCCGACGGTTCCGACCTGAGGCCGCTGCCCAATGCACCACCGATGTTCGGCGACTTCTACCCGGACGTGCTGAGCAACGCCGGCGCGGGAGTTATGGTCGCACGAACGCGAGGCCGGACTATCGAGGTGTCCCCCGACGGGTACGCGTGGACGAAGGTCACACCCGGCCGGTGACCATCGGCTCGAAACCAGATCGAGACTCGCCAGTCCGGACCGGCCCGTCGATCAACCCCCAGGACACCCACGCGGTTCGCGCAGGTCGATGGCGATCGCCGGATTTCCACTCCAGACGTTTCCGAAACACCGACGACGGCCCCGTGAGCACCTGCCTGAACGATCCCTCGTAGGCGCTGCGGCCATCCGGAGCCGCAGATAGCGTGCACTTCTGGCGCGTCATGCGCCGCGTATGACCATCAAGCGGAAGGCGGCCGTGCGCCCGACGCTCGGGTCCATTGCTGCCCCACACGCCGAACCTCGTACGGGAGACGAGTGCGTTAGCGGTGGCCTCAACCCTGATCACCGCAGGTGGATCGGTTAGCGGTGCGCGCACTTGACTGACGCGCGTCACATCCACTGTCCACTATGACGCTGGACTAGACG
The DNA here is from genome assembly GCA_021154745.1 of Mycobacterium sp. Taxonomy (GTDB): domain Bacteria; phylum Actinomycetota; class Actinomycetes; order Mycobacteriales; family Mycobacteriaceae; genus Mycobacterium. The sequence continues at coordinate 3,678 of JAJKIB010000477.1, read as the reverse complement.
TCCAAGCAGCCGATGAGCGGACGCGGGAAGCACTCTGAGCCTGCGCGCACTGGCGCGGGTCGCGGCAGGAGCCACATCGCGCGGGGCATCGCCGACGGGGTGGACTTTGCGGTGGGCTGGCATGCTTCTCGAACTGCAGTCCGTGCCGTCGGGGAGGTGTCTCGACTTGGCGCGAGCTTGAAGTGGCAATACCCCGTAGGCAGGTGGAGGGGTTGCCCCCGCATAAGACGAAGGTGGAGGCTTTTCTCCCGGGGACAGGAAACACCGCGGCACCGCGCACGGGGCGACGAGTTGCAACCATATGGGAGCGACTTCGGATCGGGGGGTCAGATGCCAGGGAGCACGGTGTCGGCAAGGGAGGCGGAGTGGGGGTGGTTGAGTGACCCGGCTCGCTGAGGATATGCGAACAGCGGCCGCTGCCCTTGGTCGAAAGGGCCTTCGCCGATGCGACCGCGACCATCTGGTGGATCCGCTGCTCGACGCGTTGGAGGCGGACGAGGTAGTTCAGCGGTTCTTCATCGACTACAAGATTCGAGGCGGCGATGCGTTGTGGGTTGCGCTGACCGCTCACCGACTACTCATTCTGAAATACAAGGGAGGAATACTGCATCCGCGGCACCTCACGAGGCCGCTGCAGGCGTGGGCGAACCCGCGAGGGGGCGGTCTGTGCTGGCGGGTCGAGGTGGAGGGCGCGGAGGGACAGCGCATGAGGTTCGTCCTGCTGGATCAGGTCGAGCTCGAGGATCTCTGCGACGTGGAGACCAGTGCGAAGTTCCCTCGGAGCTTGCGTGCAGAACCTGCTCCTCATCAGGCGCCGGCCGACCGCACGGGGCCCGCCGCTCGTCGGACTCCGTCCGGCCGCTCCCGCTCGGGCTTCGACAGGCTCTCGGTCCGGGTCCGGCAAGGGTGGCGAAAGTGGATGCAGATCAATATGCAGCCCCTCGAGGACGACTGGTCGGCGGCGACCCATGGGTACAGGATTCCGTCCACCGTCATGGACTCGTTCGCCCGAGCCCATCCGGAGGTAGCGCCCGAGGCGCTACCCGTCGTTGAGTCGGCCTTCCTCCAGTGGGTCCGTATCGATGGGCGGAACCCGGGGCATGCCCAGCCGTCAGTTGCCGTCGATAGCCTGTGGCAACTGTTCGGCGCGGACGAAACGACATTGAGAAGATCCATCGACGACCTGGGCATCGCGTTGCCGTACCGCCCGATGCAAACTCCGCCACCGAGGCGCTATCGCTATCGGTGGGACCCGGTGTTGGAGGCGTTGGCATCGACCTTCTGGGATGCCGTGGTCGACGAGCAGCCGTTGATGCTCCCGGCACTGTTCTACGTCGACGAAGCCAGTGGTATCGAACGGGGCAATCTCTACCAGCGATGCTGTGTCGAATCGCCGTGTGAGGAGACCGACCGAACCTGTTTCCACTGGTCGTTCCGCCCCGACCCTAGTAGCAACTTCGGGTAGCCCGGGGCGTAGTAGATAGCCCAGTTTGTGTGCTGGCCACCACTAGCGGCAACGCAGACATGGTCATGGATACCGGGACAGGCAGGCTTGTCCGGTCGAGGGGGAGACCAGGATGCGATCTCTGGACCGAACCAGTGATCATCACATGCGCCCGCCGACGAGGCGACGGCGGACTCAACGTGAGGTTGGGACTATGCAATGGACGCGCAGACGGCGCGACCAATGCGGATGGACGCGCAGACGGCGCGACCAACGCGGATGGCCGCGGCGATTCTGACTTCCCACCGTAAGCCGGCGCGCGTGCGGCCGGCGACGAGGCTCGCGATGCCACGCGTTGCACGGTCGGTGCCGGCCCGAACGGGCCGAGCACACTAACAAGCACGACGCCTCCCCACCTATACGCACAGGTCCCGCCCCGCGAGCCACTCGGTGAGCGTTGTCCGAAAGTCTGCCAGGGACCGCAGATAGCCACCCGTCGATTCGTCCCGTCGCTGCGGGCCCCGCCATCAAGGACCCCGGGGGCCGCAGCCGACCGGTGCTTCACTCGACCATCCACCCCGCCAGCCGGCTCGGCCCCCGGGTGCGCCTCTCGGATCGTACGGTCGGCATCAGTGTCCGGGGCACAGCGCGGCCCGGCGCCGACCAGCAGAGGGTGCCGCCGAGCGACCTGGTTGGCAAGATCGCTCGAACCTCTCCCGCCACCCGGCGTCTCGCAACCGCGTCAAACCACCGCTTGCCGGGCACGCTCAGCATCCGGACCAGGCCGATGATCGAACGCGTGACCTGGCGTCACTCCGTCCCGCACAGGGCGGTATCGATGACTGGAACGTCTCTGCCAGGTCGTCGCTGGTCGCGTTGACGAAGACCACCACCTGCCGATCTACCACGGTGTCTCGAGTTCGGCGAGACCCAAGCCATAGCGGCTGTATCCGTCCTCGGGCATCGGGGTGCCGTTGGGGTCTCGCATCCGGGCGAGAAGGTCCGTGCCAAGCAGTTGTCCGGACACCAAACCGGTCGAAGAAGACGGCAAGGTCTGCGGCGTCTGACACGACGGCGCCAGCGGCCCAGGCCCACGTGAGCTGCGGGGTCGTCACGTCGTGACCCTTCTCGTACCCGTGAGCGACGGGTCTCGTGGTGGCGCCGTCTGGGGCCAGGCTGCTGGTAGTCATGCCAGCCCGAGCGAACACGGTGCTACGCAGGGTGGAGGCCAGTTGGCGGTGGGTCGCCTGCTCGATGATCATGCCGAGCAAGAGATACCCGGTGTCGGTGTAGCTGGTGCCCTGCCCCGGCGAAAACAGCTCGGGCTCGGCCGTAGCGAGTCGGACGAGTTGCCGAGGCGTCACCGGTGGTCCGTCCAGAAGCGGCAGGAAACGAGGCGAGTCGACGTAGTCGGCGAGACCGCTTGAGTGGTTGAGGAGCTCCTCGATCGTGATGTCGCGTCCCGTTGTGACCAGGCCGGGAAGCCACTGCTCGACGGTGTCGTGCAAGGACAGCACCCGGCGTTCGACGAGCTTCAGCACTACTACCGCCACCATCGGCTTGGTGATGCTGCCAATCCGGAACCGATGCCGGGGCGTCATCGGCACGCTGACCGCGACGTCTGCGCGACCCCGGGCAAGGATCCGAACCTGGCGGCCTCGCCGCACCCAGACCACAATGCCGGGCACGACCTTCCCACGGACCGCCGCCTCCATCGCGTTCTGGATCGAGGACACGTCCCCAGCGAAACTGCTCACGCCCGGCGTCGAGGCAGCGGCCGGGGCAGAACCGCTCGAGGAGGAGCCCGGGCCGGCCGCGGTCTCGTCGGAGCCGCGGGGTTGCGACCCGCGGGGACTCTCACCGGTGCACGCCACGACCGTGAGACTCAGCGCCAGCAGACCCGCGCCCAGACCACCGCGGCGGCCCCGCAGGCATGCAAGAGAAGCCTGCCCTGGGGGCCGTCTAGGTGTGGGGCGCGTCTACCCCCGATGGGAAGTCCAGACGCGATTTGCCCACACCTTCCACCGAGTATGCCGCGCGATACCAATTTCCGAGACCTTGGCGTTTCGACCCTTGTCCTGTGGTCGTCGAGGTCGCCCAGAGGTCGCCCGGAGGTCGCTCGATGTGCTGGCCACGGTCGGGTGCGAGGGCCGACGTCAGCCGCCCACCAGGACACGCAACCGGCTCCGGCATCGTTAGTGCCGGGGCCGGTGCCTCGACCCGACGCGTGGCGT
>JAJKIB010000476.1 GCA_021154745.1 Mycobacterium sp. | reverse complement strand
ATCTATCCCCCGTATACAGAGAAGGCTTGGAAGCTCGCCAGACGGCTGTTCTAGGAAAGGAACCCCATGCCAGGAGTGCAGGATCGCGTCATCGTCGTCACCGGGGCCGGAGGCGGACTCGGACGCGAGTATGCGTTGACACTCGCCAAGGAGGGCGCCAGCGTCGTCGTCAATGACCTCGGCGGTTCGCGCGACGGCACGGGTGCCGGACATTCGATGGCCGACCAGGTGGTCACCGAGATCAAGGAAGCTGGCGGTCGCGCGGTGGCCAACTACGACAGCGTGGCCGAGTCCGAGGGCGCCGAGAACATCATCAAGACCGCGGTCGACGAGTTCGGCAAGGTCGACGGCGTGGTGAGCAACGCGGGCATCCTGCGCGACGGCACCTTCCACAAAATGGAGTTCGCCAACTGGGACGCCGTACTCAAGGTGCACCTCTACGGCGGCTACAATGTCATCCGGGCGGCCTGGCCGCACTTTCGCGAGCAGAGCTACGGCCGCGTTGTCGTCGCCACCTCCACCAGCGGCCTGTTCGGCAACTTCGGCCAGGCCAACTACAGCGCCGCGAAGCTCGGTCTCGTCGGCCTGATCAACACGCTGGCGCAGGAGGGCGCAAAGTACAACATCAAGACCAACGCCGTTGCGCCGATCGCCGCGACCCGCATGACCGAGGACATTCTTCCGAAGGAAGTGCTGGAGAAGCTGACTCCCGAATACGTGGCTCCCGTCGTCGCGTACCTTTGCACCGAAGAGGTGCCCGAGACGGCGTCGATCTTCATCGTCGGCGGCGGCAAGGTGCAGCGCGCCGCGCTGTTCCAGACCGACGGCGTGACGTTCTCGGATGTCCCGAGCGTCGACGATATCGCCGGCAAGTGGGGCGAGATCGCCGACCTGTCGGCGGCGCAGCCGGCTACGTTCAGCCTCCGCTGACCGGCCACGGATGAAAGCGCTTGTTGCGCAGGAGCTTTCCGGGCCCTCAGGACTGAAGTACACCGACGTCAATGATGTCGGCGGCGACGATGTGGTGGTCATCGACGTCGGCGCAGCGGGTGTGAGCTTCCCCGACCTGTTGCTCCTGCGCGGCGAATACCAGATGCGGCTGGAGCCGCCGTTCATTCCCGGTATGGAGGTTGCCGGTGTGGTGCGGTCGGCACCGTATGAGTCCGAATTCAAGGCGGGGCAACGGGTGACGGCGCTCGCCATGCTCGGCGGGTGGGCGGAGCGGGTGGCGGTGCCGGCGGCCAACATCAGACCGACCCCGGATGACATCGACGATGCCGAGGCCGTCGCGCTGCTGGGCAATTACCAGACGATGTATTTTGCGCTCGCACGCCGTGGCGCGCTTCGGCCCGGCGAAACGGTGCTGGTGCTCGGCTCGGCCGGCGGTGTCGGCACGGCCGCCATTCAGATCGCAAAGGCACTGGGTGCCAAGGTGATCGCGATGGTGCACCGTCCGCATGCGACGGCGTTCGCCGAGTCCCTGGGCGCTGACGTGGTGCTGCCCCTTGTCGACGGCTGGCTTGAGGCGGTGAAGGAACACACCGGTGGCCGCGGCGTCGACCTCGTGGTCGACCCGATCGGCGGCGACGCCTTCGACGATGCGATCCGAGCGCTGGCGACCGAGGGCCGGCTACTTGTCATCGGATTCGCTGCAGGAGGCATTCCGACCGTCAAGGTCAACCGACTACTGCTGCGCAACGTCAGCGTGATCGGCGTCGGATACGGCGAGTTCGTCAACCGCACACCCGGCGCCCAGGCGTTGTTCGAGTTCGGTGTCGCCGAACTGGTCAAGGCCGGGCTGCGGCCACCACCGCCGATCAGGTACCCATTGTCCGAGGGCAGCGCTGCATTGCAGAGTCTGGCCGACGGCGGGGTACTGGGAAAGGTCGTGCTGGAGCCGTGAGTGTGCGAGCCCTGGCCTTCGACGTGTTCGGGACCGTCGTCGATTGGCGGTCCAGTGTAATTCGCGAGCTCGAGCAGTTCGGCCGACGCCATGGGCTGCAACAGGATTGGCCGACGTTCGCCGACAACTGGCGCGCCGGGTATGCCCCGGCGATGGACCGCGTGCGTCGGGGCGAACTGCCGTGGACACGGATCGACGACCTGCACCGCACGATCCTCGAGGAGCTGCTCGGCGCGGCCGGTATCACGTCAATCTGCGTCGAGGATGTCGACGAGCTCAACCGGGCGTGGCACCGCCTTGACCCGTGGCCCGACAGTCTCGCCGGGCTGACGCGATTGAAGGAAAAGTTCACCATCACAACGCTTTCGAATGGCAACATGTCGCTCCTGACCAACGTGGCCAAGCGGGCGGGTCTGCCGTGGGACTGCGTGATCTCCGCCGAACTGTTCCACCACTACAAGCCGGACCGCGAGGCCTATCTCGGCTGCGCCGACCTGCTCGGCGTGGCGCCGGAGCAGCTCATGCTCGTCGCCGCGCATCCCGGCGACCTGAGGGCGGCAGGCGCCGCGGGGCTGAAGACGGCGTTCGTCGCGCGCCCGTTGGAGCACGGCCCCGGCCGGGAGCCACACCGGACCGATGCCGGCGACTTCGACGTCGCGGCGACGGATTTCGTCGACCTCGCCGAACAGCTCGGTGCGTAACGTGGTGACGTGAACACCGCGTTGCAGCGGGCGGTTGAACTGCTCGCCGACTCACCGTCGAACCCCGATGTCAGCAAGGGCTACCTCGACCTGCTGGGCACCCTCCCGGCAACCGAGGCCGATCCTCCGAAGAACACCGGTCCCATCCAGGCGGCGTGGGCCTCGCCCATCGGGTCGATGCTCTACGACCGGGCGCAGGCCGTCGCGCGCAGGTTGATGACGGTCTGGCAGCACCCCGCGGACTGGCTCGACATTCCGCCCGGCGGCATCGCCCTTGACGTCGGCAGCGGCCCGGGGAATGTGACGGCGTCGCTGGCTCGCGCGGCGGGCCCGGACGGGCTGGCCCTGGGCGTCGACATCTCCGAGCCGATGCTGGCCCGCGCCGTGCGCGCGGAATCCGGGCCCCAGGTCGGTTTCCTGCGCGCGGACGCGCAGCGGCTTCCGTTCCGCGACGAGACTTTCGACGCGGCGGTGTCCATCGCGATGCTGCAGTTGATACCGAAACCGTCCGCGGCGCTGGCCGAGATGGCAAGGGTGCTGCGTCCCGGCGGGCGGATGGCTGTGATGGTGCCGACCGCAGGCCGCGCCGGCGCCCTGATGCGACTGTTGCCCGGCGGCGGGGCCCACTTCTTCACCGAGGACGAGATCGGCGACATCCTCGAGGATCTCGGCCTCGTCAGAGTGCGGACGAAGAACTTCGGCTCGGTCCAGTGGGTGCGTGGGAAACGACCGTGAGCACCGGCGGCATCGTCCTCGTTGCGCTCGCGATCGCCGTCGGGATCATCGGCATCGTGGTGCCGCTGCTGCCGGGGACGCTGCTGGTGCTCGGTGCGATCGCGGTGTGGGCAGTGATCGAAAACAACGTGGTCGCTTGGGTGACGCTCGGTGTGGTGACGGCGCTGTTGGCGGTGTCGACGTTGATCAAGTACCTGTGGCCTGTACGGCGCATGCGGGCGGCCGACGTGAGCACGTGGAGCCTGGTGGCCGGCGCGGTGCTCGGCATCATCGGCTTCTTCGTGATTCCGGTGCTGGGCTTGGTGATCGGCTTCGTGCTCGGCGTGTACCTGGCCGAACTGGCCCATCGCCGCGACCAGCGGGTGGCATGGACGTCGACGGTGCACGCGGTGAAGGGCGTCGCGCTGTCGGTCGGCGTGGAACTGTGCGGCGCGCTGCTGGCGACGATGGCGTGGGTCAGCGGCGTCTATCTGACCCAGTAGCGTCGATGATCGCGCGGACCGTGCGTCGGCACCGGCCGCATTGCGATCCGGCGCCGCATGCCTCTGCAACTTGATTGGACGTCGTCGCACCCGCAGCGACCGCCTCCCTGACTGTCTCGTTGGTAACCGCAAGACACAGGCACACATACATCAGGACTCGATGCGCATCATGTGCGCGAACCTGCCGATGAACAGCGGGGGATAGGCGCCGACGCCTGCATCGGAAAACCATTCGTCGGCAACATCCGGCCTGCGAAGCCAGCGGCCCGCGCTTTCCTCGTCGGACAACTCATGCAGGAACATGACCTCGTGGGGATCATCGAAGGCTTCGAAGATCCGCACTCGCCGAATTCCCGCTTCCAGGAACAAGTCTCGCGTCTCGCGAACATGGACTCGAAACGCGGCCGCATCGTCAACGACCATGATTCCCGCGACGACGATCCCCGGCGGAGCGGCAGCGGGATTCTCGACGAAATCGAACCGTTCGATCAGTTCGCCCGCGAAGACCGCGGGCAGATCCTCGACACCGACCGCGTCGAACCACTCGAAGAAGGCCCGGGACCGCAACAGCTCGGCGACCGGCTCCCGGGTGTCCAGCGCGATCGTCACCAACACACGCTCGGGGTCGGTGGTCGACGTATAGACGAACACGTGGTGTGCGCCGAGCGCGGCAAGACCGTCTCGGCGTCGCTGCAGCAGCGGCCACACGCGGGTCGGGTCGGGCACGCGGTAGTCGGTGGTCAGCACAAGCGAGTGTGCGGGATCGAGATTCATCGTCGGTAAATGAGGCTACCGGGTACGAGAATCGCATTCTCGCGACGACTGACCAGAAAGGCACTCTTCAAATTGCCCGCGTACCGAGCGACAACCGGACTGTCGCTGGCTACGCGGGCAATTCGCGGACTATCCCAGGAGCGCCGTGCGCACCCGCGTGACATCCTCGGCCGTCACTCCGGCCGCCTCGAGGTAACCCCGCAGCGACCCGTAGTTCTGTTCGATCGATCGGCGGGAGGCGTCCAGGTAGTCCTCCCGCACGCCGAGCACCTCGTCGCTCAGCCGCGCCTCGGCGAAGGTGATGACCTCAGGCGTCTCCGATCGATCGCGGACCGACTCCATGATGCGGTCGCGCAGCTGTGGCACGGCGTCATTGCTGCGCAGAAAGTCGGCGAGAATCGCGTCGCGGTCGATGCCGATCGCCCCGAGCACCGTCGCCACCGTGAACCCCGTGCGGTCCTTACCGGCGAAACAGTGCGTGATCACCGGCCGCCCTTCGGCAAGCAGCGAAATGACTTGCCGCACAGCGCGTTGCGCTCCACCAAGCGTCGGAAACCGCAGATACTCCTCCGTCATGAACCGACCGGCGGCCACCGCGACGTCTTCATCGTCGGGTTTCTCGCTCATCATCTTCTGAAACGTGGCCTCGTGCGGCGCCTCATCGTCGACCGCCGAAACATCGGGAAACGGCAGCAGGTGCACCTCGACTCCCGCGGGCACCTGGCCCGGGCCGCGACGTTCCACCTCGCGCGGCGAGCGCAGGTCGGCGACATCGGTGATGCCGAGCTGAAGCAGCCCCCGCCTCCCCTCTTCGTCGAGCCGACTCAACTCACTGGACCGGTAGAACCGGCCGGGCCGCACACCCGTCGCCTCCGCGACATCGCGAAAGTTCCACGCCCCCGACAGTTCCCCGACGCCGACTGCCACTAGTTCGTCACCGCCGCGGCGAACGCGCTTTTCTCGCGACCGATCTCGGCGCGGGCGACGGTGCGCATGTGCACCTCGTCGGGACCGTCGAACAGTCGCATCCCCCGGTGCCAGCCGTAGAGGCGGGCCAGCGGGAAGTCGTCGGAGATACCGGCGGCGCCGTGCACCTGGATCGCGCGGTCGATCACATCGCAGGCCACCTGCGGCGCGACGGCCTTGATCTGAGACACCAGCACGTGGGCCTCCTTGTTGCCGTGCGCATCGATGGTCCACGCCGCCTTCTCGCACAGCAGCCGGGCCTGATCGATCTCATTGCGTGAGCGGGCGATCTGCTCGCGCACCACACCCTGCTCGGCCAGCGGCTTGCCGAATGCGACGCGCTTCTGCACCCGGTCGATCATCAGCGCCAGCGCCCGCTCGGCCGCGCCAAGGGCCCGCATGCAGTGGTGGATGCGGCCGGGGCCGAGCCGGGCCTGGGCGATGGCGAACCCGGCACCCTCCTCGCCGAGCAGGTTTTCGACCGGAACTCGCACGTTGTCGTAGACGATCTCGCAGTGCCCGTGCTGGTCCTGCCAGCCGAACACCGGCGTCGACCGAATGACGGTGACTCCCTCTGTCTCGATGGGCACCAGCACCATCGACTGCTGCTGATGACTGGCCGCGTCGGGGTTGGTGCGGCCCATCACGATGAGCACCTTGCAGCGCGGATCGGAAGCTCCGGTCGTCCACCACTTACGGCCGTTGATCACATAGTCGCCGCCGTCGCGGGTGATCAGCGTTTCGATGTTGCGGGCGTCGCTTGAGGCCACTGCGGGCTCGGTCATCGAGAAACCACTGCGGATCTCGCCGTTGAGCAGCGGCTCCAGCCACTGCTTGCGCTGGGCCTCGGTGGCGAACAGGTGCAGGGTCTCCATGTTGCCGGTGTCGGGCGCGGCGCAGTTGGTGACCTCGGGTGCGATCTCCAGGCTCCAGCCGGTCAGCTCCGCCAGCGGCGCGTACTCCAAGTTGGACAGCCCCGAGACGGCGGGCAGAAACAGGTTCCACAGCCCGCGCTCCTTGGCGAGCGTCTTCAGCTCCTCGACGACCGGCGGGACCGTGTGATCGTCGGGGCCCGCTTCGCGGCGGTACCTGTCGTAGGCCTCCTCGGCGGGGAAGACGAATTCGGTCATGAAAGCGGTCAGCCGCTTGTGGTAGTCCTGCGCCTTGGCCGACATCGCGAAGTCCATGCCCGTCACGATATGACACGCGTCTGATGGGGGAATCTCGGCTGCACTTCGAGCGTAGAAACGGAACATGACAGAAAGTCGACCACCGCTACCACCGTTCACCCTCGAGACCGCGGCGCAGAAGGTTCAGGCCGCCGAGAACGCCTGGAACACCCGCGACCCCGAACAGGTCAGCCTGGCGTACACCGTCGACTCACAGTGGCGAAATCGGGACGAGCACGTCGTGGGCCGCGACCAGATCGTTGCGTTCCTCACCCGCAAGTGGCAGCGCGAACTCGACTACGTATTACGCAAGAGCCTGTGGGGCTTTCGGGAGAACCGGATGGCGGTGCGCTTCCAATACGAGTGTCGCGACGCCGACGGTCAGTGGTACCGCAGCTACGGCAACGAACTGTGGGAGTTCACGCCGGAAGGCCTCATGGCGCGGCGGGAGGCCAGCATCAACGACCTGAAGATCGACGAGTCCGAGCGGCGCTACTTCGGCCCGCGGCCGGAGTCGGAGTACGGGGTCGACATCCCGCTGTGGTGACATGGCCTCGCGAGTGCGGTCTGGCTATTCGCCGGCCGGGAGGTCGATGACCAGGCCGCCGCCGTGGTGCGACCGATGGCGGGGAATCACGACGACGGGCGGCCGGGCGATCGTGTTCGGCGTCGCCACGATGCCGGGACGCGGCGTCGGCTCGTAGGAGTAGGTGCCCGCGTTGGCCATGCCGGCCAGGCCTAGGGCGGCGCCGCCGAGGATGCCGGCCGAGACGGCGGGCAGGGCGATGTAGCGGGCGAAGCTGCGGGTGATGGTCATTTGAGTTCTCCTGTGGTGGTGTGGTTTTGAAGAAGCCCTCCCCGAGGCTGCGGGAGGGGAGGGCTTCCGTCTAGGGGTGATCAGGCGGGCGAAGCCCGGTTGTCCTGTCTCCGTTGTCTTTTGGTCTCTTGCACCGGTGCGTTCCGGCGATGACTCAAGAGTGCCGTGCCGCGCACGGCTTGTATGTCGGGCGATCGGAGGTTGAACAGGATGAACCACCTGTCCCCCGATCGGGGGAAAGGAGCTATGTGGGGGTGCTAGACGGGAATGTTCTCTGCGACGGCGGCCAACGCGGCCAGGTGTTCGTCGACGGTGCGCAGCCCGGCGCCCATCGTGTTCACCGACACGTGCGTAGCGCCGGCAGCGGTCCACTGGGCAAGTTCGTCGGCGGCCTGCCGTAGGTCACCGCGCCAGGTGACGCGGCCTTCCATCCCGATCGCCGACGGGTCCCTACCCGCCGCGCTCGCCGACTGCGCCACGATGTCGCGGGCTTCGTCGAGTTGCGGCCCCGGCGACATCATCGGGAACCAACCATCGGCCAACCGGCCGGCGCGCTCCATCGCCGGCCGCGATGCGGCACCGATCCACACCGGGATCGGTCGCTGCACGGGCAGCGGGGCCAGGCCTGCGCCGGTCACCCGATGGTGCTTGCCGTCGAGTGTGACGGACGGTTCGGTCCACAACCGCCGCATCACCTCGATCTGTTCACCCAACCGCCTTCCGCGGTTGGTGAAGGTCTCGCCAAGCGCCTCGTACTCGACGGCGTTCCAACCGAGGCCGACTCCCAGCCGCAGCCGCCCCTCGCTGAGCAGGTCGACCTCGGCGGCCTGCTTGGCGACGAGCACCGTCTGCCGTTGCGGCAGGATGATGACCCCGGTCACCAGCTCGAGGGTGGTGGTGACGGCCGCCAGATAGCCGAACATCACGAAAGGTTCGTGAAACGTGGTCTGCACGTCGTACGGACCGGCCCAGCCGACATGAACCGCCGGATCGGCGCCGACGACATGGTCGTAGGCCAACAGGTGGGTGAAACCCAGCTCCTCAACGCGTTGGCCGTAGGCGCGCACCGCTGAGGCGTCACCGCCGAGTTCTGTCTGTGGGAACACAGCGCCGATTCGCATACTGTCCCCCAACGCACCAAAGCCCTCCCCCAATTCCTCGGGGGAGGGCCGCGGTGGTGTTTATCAGCGGATGTAGCCCGGCTGCAGGACCTCGACTTGGTAGATCCCGTGGTGCCAGCGCCAGCCTGGCATCGCCTCGGGTGCCGGGTGCGCCTTGACGTTGGGCGTCGCGACGATGTCTGGCGGGCGTACGTCGGCGTTGTTGGCCGCGTTCGCCGCGCCGGCCAGGCCGAGGGCGGCGCCGCCGATGATCCCGGCCGAGACGATCGGCAGCGCGAAGTAGCGGGCGAAGCGGCGGCGGGTTGTGGTGTTCATTTGGTCAATCCTCCTGTGTCAGTTGACTTTTAGTGTTTCCGCGGGCGTGTTCCGGGGATGACTTAAGACTGCCGCCCCGCGGAAGGTCTGTATGTCCGGCGATCGGACGGCGACACGGATGAATCACGTGTCCCCCAATCGGAGGAACAACAGGTCCGTGCTGTGCGACGCTGGCTTCATGACCAGCGAAAAGGTGCGTGTGGTGGTGGGTGACGACCACCCGCTGTTTCGCGACGGGGTGGTCCGGGCGCTCACGTCGAGCGGATCCATCGAGGTGGTGGCCGAAGCCGAGGACGGGGTATCGGCGCTCGAAGCGATCAGGACGCATTCCCCGCAAGTGGCTCTGCTGGACTACCGCATGCCGGGCATGGACGGGGCCGAGGTGGCGGCCGCTGTGCAACGAGATGAGCTGCCGACCCGGGTGTTACTGGTGTCGGCGCACGACGAGTCGGCGATCGTGTTCCGCGCGCTGCAGGACGGGGCGGCGGGCTTCCTGCCAAAGGAGTCGACCAGAAGCGAACTGGTAAATGCGGTACTGGACTGTGCCAAGGGCCGCGACGTCGTGGCACCCAGTCTGGCCGCGGGCCTGGTCGGCGAGATCCGCCGGCGCGCCGAACCGGAAGGCCCCGTGCTGAGCCCGCGCGAGCGGGAGGTACTGAAGCTGATCGCCTCTGGCAGCAGCATTCCCGCGAT
>JAJKIB010000475.1 GCA_021154745.1 Mycobacterium sp. | reverse complement strand
CGAGAAGGTTCGATGGCGAAACTGAAGTGCACCGAAGTGGCCAAAATGGTGGCACTGGAGGGTCTTCAGCTGATGGGCGGCAATGGCTACACCGTGGAATTCGGCATGGAGAAGCAGGTGCGTAAGGCGCTGGCGCCTCCAATCTATGGTGGCGCCAATGCGATTCAGCGGGAAATCATCGGCAAGAGCCTGGGTCTGTAGCTGTGACGAACGGAGCGGCCATGAGCGCAACGACGCGCGACATCTTCGCACCCGACCTGCTGTCGGATAAGCGGATCCTGATCACCGGCGGCGGAACAGGTCTCGGCAGGGGGGTGGCCGCGCGCCTGGTCAAGCATGGCGCCGAGGTTCACCTCTGGGGGCGGCGCGAAGCCGTGCTGGCCGAGGCCGCCCAAGAAGCCTCCGCGGCCCGCCCGGGAGCGGCGCATTACCAGGCCGTCGACGTACGGGATTCCGCCTCGGTCGAGGCGGCGGTTGGGGAGATCTGGGAGCGCCATGGACCGCTGACCGGGCTACTCAACAATGCCGCGGCGAATTTCATCGCCCCGACCGCCACTCTGAGCCAGCGTGCCTTCGAAGCGGTGACCTCGACGGTGATGACCGGATCGTTCAACACAACGGTTGCCGTGGGCAAGCGCTGGATCGCGGCCGGGCTGCCGGGCGCAGTGCTGTCCAATCTCACCACGTGGGTGTGGAGCGGGTCCGCATTCGTGGTCCCGTCGGCCATGGCCAAAGCGGCGGTGCATGCGATGACGATGTCGCTGGCGGTGGAGTGGGGACGGTACAGCATCAGAGCGAATGCGCTTGCGCCCGGAACGATTCCGACCGAGTACGCGTGGGAGATGCTCAACCCCACCGACAAGAGCGCCGTCGGCGCCACGCAGATCGATCAGATCCCGCTCGGTCGCTCCGGAACCATCGACGAGCTGGCGAATCTGACCATCTTTGCGTTCTCGGACGCGTGCGACTACTTGACCGGCGAGACCATCGCGATGGACGGTGGCCAGCGGCTGGCGGGGCCGAACACCTTCGCCGGTCTCACCGCGATGAGTGACGCGGATTGGGCAGAAGCCCGTGAGCGCAGTAAGGCCGCCTCGGCCGCCGCCAAGTCAGCCCGCTCCGTGTGAGTTTCGGCGCAGATCAGGCGAGCGCCAGGCGTTCGCCCGCGTCCAGGAATGACGCGACCAACGCCGGGTCGGCGTAATACGGGTCGCCGACACCCTCTTCGAACCGCCTGCGACTGTATTCATAGAGAGCGGCGAGCTTGTACATCGCCAGCGTGGCATACCAATTGACATTGGACACGTCGGCGCCGGTGCGGTCGGCGTAGCGATCGACCAGCTCCGTCCGTCCCGGATAGCCGGGTTCCAATACAGCGGTGCCCATTGCAGCGGTCGGCACTAGTGGTTCACCGGGCACCGGATACGACGTGAGGAGGTATCCGAGGTCGGCGAGCGGATCGCCGATGGTGGCGAGCTCCCAGTCCAGCACCGCGGCGATACGACCGGTTCCGGGGTCGACGATCATGTTTCCGATCCGAAAGTCGTTGTGCACGATAGATGTTCCGGACTCGGAGGGCAGCTTTGCGTGTAGCCAGTCGTCCAGTACCGCGAACGGCTTGGGTACCGTTTCGTCAACGGCAACCAAGGATCGCATCCGCCGCAGCTGTCGCGCGTTGAACCCCTCAGGCTTGCCGAAGTCGCCCAGCCCCACCTCACGCCACGGCACGGCGTGCAACGCGGCGAGCGTATCAACCAGGGATTCGGCGATGTGTCGCCGCAGCCCCTCGTCGTCGCGCGGCGCCGGTGTCTTCTCGGTGATCACCGCACCGTCGACGAAGTCCATGACCAACACCGGAACATCGAGCAGCTCGCCGGCGGGCGCGGTGGCCAATACGCGCGGAGACGGGACGTCCATCGGCGCCAGCGCGGTCAGCAGCCGCGCCTCGCGCAGCACGTCATGGGCGCCGGGAGGCAATGGCGGCGGCGGTGGCCTGCGCACCACAACGCGCGAGTGGCCGTCGGACACCAGGAACGTCAGATTGGAATGGCCGTCACCGATTGCGGCGGCGGTCACCGACCGGCCGCACAGGCCGTGCGTGGACAGGAAGCTGCCCAGTCGTTCGAGCTCGGTGTCGGACCAGGCCCACATCAGGAACCCTGACGCGACAGATAATCTAGGTAGCCACCCTGCCAATGGGTTTCGAATTGACCGGCGCCCTCTTCGCCGTCGATGACAGCTCGGCAGGCGCCTTCGCGGATCACGGTCTGCAGCCGGTCATGCGTGGGAAGTTCGATCACGCCAAACACATCGAGCTCCAGCTCGGTTTGGCTGCCGGTGATGTCGGTCAAAGTCGCGCGCAGTCGGCGCTGGCGCATCTGTGCGCCGTAGTCGGTGTGCTGGTCGATGTTGCTCACGGCGTACGTGACCCCGTCACGCACGACGTAGCCCGCGAAACCCCACTCGCCCTTGGCGATCCAGGTCCATCCGTTGATTGCCCGGCCCGATTCGGTATAGGCGACGAACCATTTCCAATGCTGCGGCACGCCCCAGTCCCGCACTCCCCAGGAATGGTCGCGATGACCCATCCGGTCCCACTCGATGCGCCGTCCGGCGACTTCGATCCCGCCGCGTACCCGACCCGTCTGCTCGATCCGATTCACCGCGAACCAGGACGGCAAACCGTCGGGATTGCAGCGGTAGCTAAACGCGTCGTGAATGCCGGTGAAGGCGAACTCGATTCGCACATCGTCGCGGTCGTAGGTCATCAGGCACGACTTCCGGAGCTCGGGCTGAATCAGCGTCAATCCATCGAACGAGAACTCGTCCAGGTCGGCATGATCGGGCACCTGTCCGCTGTGCAGGTGCATGGCCAGCGGCTGTGCGTCGGGCCCCCAAACGCACACGTTGTAGCCGGCCTTACCAGTACCGGTGAGGTAGAGGTAGACCTGCACGCCAAGCTCGTGGTCCGGCATGGTCAGCTGCCAGAACAGGCTGTCGCGGGTCCGTTCGCCTGCGACCGGCCGGTGCCGGAGGTCGTCGGTTGGGCGGAGTCCGCTGCTCCGCTCACGTGCTGCGGTCACCGTGCGCCGAGCTGCGCCAGCGCCTGGCCGCGATTGTCCATCTCCAATGCGGACGCAAACGAGTTGTTCTCCAGGTTGCGCACGAGTGCATTCTTGGTGGACCGCACGTTGTCGTCGGAATTGGCGGCGATGGCCCGCGCCAGTTCGATCGCCGCGTCAAGGGCGGTACCTGTTTCAATGAGCCGGTCGGCCAGCCCGATGCGCACTGCCTCGGCGGCTCGAACGGTGCGTCCGGTGAACGCTACCTCCGCGGCCCGGCCCGGCCCGATCAGCCTGATCAGATTCCACGATGTGCCCAGCTCGCCGATGGACAAGCCGATCCGCACGAAGCCGGCGCTGAAACTTGCGGTTTCGTCGGCGATTCGGATGTCGGCAGCCAAGGCCAGCGACAGGCCGCCGCCCGCGGCAGGACCGCTGACGGCTGCGACCACCGGATAAGGCAGCGCGCGCAACCCGGTCGACATCGATCCGGCGGTCTCGATAAGGTCCGTGAATTCCGGCACCGACATCCGGGTCAGAACGTCAACCTCGCCAAGGTCGAACCCGGTGCAGAACGCCTTGCCTCCTGCGCCTGTGACGATCAGAGCCCGCAGTGGCGCATTGCGCAACGTTGCTGCCGCCCAGGCGATCTCGCCGAACATCTCGATGGTCTGCGAGTTCGCGCGCTCGGGACGATTGATCGCCATTACCACGATGCCGTCGCCGCGGTCGTCGAACGCCAACGTACGTGCCGTGCGCAGTTCGTCGAGGACGTCGGCAAGCGGGCGTCGCGACACCCGATTCCACTGTGTAGCGATGCTGCTCATGCTCACCTGCCCGAAAAGTTCGGTGCTCGCTTGGCTTTGAAGGCTTCCAGCGCCTCGGTCATGTCGTCGCAGCGCGTCAGTAGAGCCTGCCCGCGGTTCTCCAATTCGAGTGCCGCGGCGAAGGAGGCGACCTCCATGTTGGCCTGGAGTGCCCGTTTGGAAATCCGGATGCCGCCAGGGGAGTTGGCGCAGATCTGGCCCGCCATGGTCAGCGTTTGGTCGAGCAGGTCATCTTCGCCGGTGACGCGGTTGAGCAGGCCCAGGCGTTCGGCCTCCTCGGCCTCGACCATGCGCCCGGTGAATCCGATCTCGGCGGCTGCGGACGGGCCGATCAGGCGCGGCAGTATCCATGAGGCGCCCAGGTCACCTGCGGAGAGCCCGATCCGCACGAAGGCGGCGTTGAACTTCGCCGAAGGTGATCCCAGCCGGATGTCGGCGATCAGGGCTAACGACAGACCACCACCCGCAGCGGGGCCGTTGACAGCCGCGATGACTGGAACAGGAAGTGCCCGCAGTGCGCTGACGGCGCGGGCGGCGCGTTCCTGGCGATCCAGCATGCCCAGCGCCGACAGGGATGCCAGCTCCTCGGCGTCGTCTAGGTCGTAGCCTGCGCAGAATGCCTTGCCGGCGCCGGTGATGATCACCACCCGGATATCGCGGTCGTCGCCGACCGCGCGCGCAACCGATTCCAGTTCGTCGAACATGCCAACCGTCATGGCGTTGAGCCGTTCGGGCCGGTTCAGCGTCACCTGGACCACACCATCGGCGGGCGATTCGAGAAGCAGTGTCTTGTAACGCTGTTCGAGATCGATCATGAAAGTCCTCCCTGCTCAGACGAATTCGGGAGCGCGCTTGTCGATGAACGCCTGGAGGCCTTCGACCGCTTCGCCCCGCTCGAACAGCTCCTGAATCTGATCGACCTCATATCGCAAGCCGTCGGCCAGAGGTCTGTCGTACGCGGCATCAACGGTGCGCACCACGGCCAATTGAGCCGGCGTCGAAACCGCGGCCAACTCATGGGCCAACTGCCACGCCGCCGCCCGGGCAGTGTCGCCCGGCTCGGCAAGTCGATCAACCAGCCCGATCCAGAATGCCTCATCGGCCTCGATCTGGCGCCCGGTGAGCATGATGTCCAGTGCACGGCTTCGCCCGACGAGACGGGGCAACCGTTGGGTACCTCCGCCGCCGGGAATCAGGCCCAGTTTGACTTCAGGAAGCCCCAGCCGCGCCTTGGGGGCCGCAACACGAAGTGTGCAGGCCATCTCCAACTCGAGACCGCCGCCAAGGGCAAGTCCCTCGATGGCGGCAACAGACATCATGGGCAAGGCGGCGAGGCGTTCCAGCACGCCGCGCAATGCGTCGCCGTAGTTCCGGAACGATGCCGCGTCGGCCGAGGACATGTGTTTGATGTCCGCTCCGGCGGCGAAAAAGCCGCCAATCGCAGAAGCCAGCACGATCACCTTGACCTCGGCCGCCTCTGCGTAGTCGATCGCGGTGTGCAAGCCGTCGATGATCTCGAGCCCGAGCGCGTTGGCCGGTGGCCTGTCGAGAACGATCTCGACAATGGCCCCGTCCCGGTTCCACGTCACAGCTTCACGGCGTTGTGGTTGTGCCACGGAGATCTCCTTAGTAATGAAGGTGATTGACTCAGGCCATCGTGAGTCCGCCACTGACGGACAGCGTCTGCCCAGTGATGTACTCCGCGGCGTCGGACGCGAAGAAGGCGACGGCGGCGGCGATGTCCGACGGCTGGGCCAGGCGCTTCATCGGCACCGAGCGGGTCATCCCGCCGATCACCTTGTCGGCGTCCTCTCCGGAACTGTCCGCGAACTTGCGCAGCGCTGGAGTGTCGGTGGGGCCGGGGCAGACGGTGTTGGCGGTGACACCCTTGGTCGCCACCTCGCGGGCGAGGGTCTTGGTGAACGCGATGATTCCGCCCTTGGCGCCGGAGTAGACCGATTCCAGCGACGAGCCGACGCGGCCGGCATCCGAACCGATGTTGATCACCCGTCCGAATCCGCGCTCCACCATGCCGGGCACGACGGCGTGGATGACGCGAAGCGCACCCTTGGAGTTGATGTCAAGAATCTTGTCCCAGAAGTCTTCTGAGGTTTTCAGGAACGGCATGAAGTCGTCCCACCCGGCGTTGTTCACCACGATTTCGATGTCACCAAGCTCGGCCTCGACGGTCTTGACCGCACCCTGCACCGACGCGGTGTCGGTGACGTCCACCCGGACGGCAATGGCCTCGCCACCGGCATCGGTGATGCGCTTCGCGGTGGCTTCCGCCGCGTCCAGGTTGAGGTCGGCTACGGCGACCCGGAACCCGT
>JAJKIB010000474.1 GCA_021154745.1 Mycobacterium sp. | reverse complement strand
GGACACCCCCGCGTCCCGCCATGAAGCCGCATGCGCATCCGGAAGCGTCGCGACTCTCGCGGCACTTTCGGACCTGCGGTCAGGCGCATACCGCACTGCCCTGGTCGTCGGCGTCGAGCTGGAAAAGACGGTGCCCGGTGACACCGCGGCCCAGCACCTCGGCGCGGCCGCCTGGACCGACCACGAGGGCACCGAGGCAAAGTTCATGTGGCCGTACATGTTCGACCGGGTGGCCGACGAATACGACCGCCGATATGGCATCGACGCAGCACATCTGCGAGCCATCGCCCAGCTCAACTTCGCCAACGCCCGATCAAATCCGAACGCACAGACCCGGGATTGGACGGTGCCCGATCCGATCGGCGCCGACGACGCCAACCCGCCGATCGAGGGCCGGTTACGCCGGTTCGACTGCAGCCAGATGACCGACGGCGGCGCAGGCGTCGTCCTTGTCGCCGACGAATACCTGCGCGACCACCCGGACGCTCACCCGATCGGCCGCATCGACGGATGGGGGCACCGCACGGTGGGTCTGGGCCTGCAGCAGAAGCTCGACCGCGCGGCCGGGCAGCCCTACGTGCTTCCTCACGTCCGCGGCGCCGTGCTGGACGCGTTCGACCGCGCCGGCATCACAATCGATGACGTCGACGGCTTCGAGGTGCACGACTGCTTCACCCCCAGCGAGTACCTCGCCATCGACCACATCGGTCTTACCGGACCGGGCGAATCGTGGAAGGCGATCGAAAACAACGAGATCGAGCTCGGTGGACGGCTGCCGATCAACCCCAGCGGCGGGCTGATCGGCGGCGGTCATCCCGTCGGCGCATCCGGCGTGCGCATGCTCGTCGACGCCGCCAAGCAGGTCAGCGGAACAGCCGGCGACTATCAAGTCGAGGGCGCAAAGACGTTCGGCACGCTCAACTTCGGCGGCAGCACGGCCACCACGGTGAGCTTCATCGTCAGCGGCGTGTGAAATGGCCGCAACAAACCCCGAGATTGTCGGCAAGTTCCTGTCGACCCTTCCCGAGGACGACGACCATCCCTATCGGACCGGCCCCTGGCGCCCGCAGACCACCGAGTGGGACGCCGATGACCTGACCGCCGTCGAGGGCGAGGTACCCACCGATCTCGACGGGGTGTATCTGCGCAACACCGAGAACCCGCTGCATCCGGCGTTGAAGACGTATCACCCGTTCGACGGCGACGGCATGATGCACATCGTCGGGTTCCGCGACGGGAAAGCGTTCTACCGCAACAGGTTTGTCCGCACGGAGGGATTCCTCGCCGAGAACGAGGTGGGCGGACCGCTGTGGCCGGGACTGGCCGAGCCGGTCTCGCTGTCCAAGCGCGACGACGGCTGGGGTGCACGCGGTCTGATGAAGGACGCATCGAGCACCGACGTGATCGTGCACCGCGGCACCGCGCTGACGAGTTTCTACCAGTGCGGCGACCTGTACCGCCTCGACCCCTACTCAGGTGACACCCTGGGTAAGGAGTCGTGGAACCACGCGTTCCCGTTCGACTGGGGCGTCTCGGCGCACCCCAAGGTCGACGACAGGACCGGCGAACTGCTGTTCTTCAACTACAGCAAGCAGGCGCCGTACATGCACTACGGCGTCGTCGACGACAACAACGACCTCGTGCACTACATCGACGTGCCGCTGCCCGGCCCGCGGCTGCCGCACGACATGGCGTTCACCGCGAACTATGTGATCCTCAACGACTTTCCGCTGTTCTGGGATCCCGAACTGCTAGAGCGCAACGCGCACGTCACGGGCTTTCACCGGGACATGCCGTCGCGCTTCGCGGTCATCCCGCGACGAGGACAGACCGCCGACATCCGATGGTTCGAGGCCGACCCCACTTTCGTGCTGCACTTCACCAACGCCTACGAGAACGGCGACGAGATCGTGCTCGACGGCTTCTTCCAAGGCGACCCGGATCCGGCCGACAACGGCATGGGTGACAAGTGGCAGCGGGCGTTTCGCTTTCTGGCGCTGGACCGGATGCAGGCGCGACTGCATCGCTGGCGATTCAACCTCGTGACGGGTCACATTGTCGAAGAGCAACTCTCGGACAGCATCACCGAGTTCGGCATGATCAACGCCGGCTACGCCGGAACGGCCTACCGATACACCTATGCTGCGACCGGCAAGCCGTCCTGGTTCCTGTTCGACGGGCTGGTCAAACACGACCTGCAAACCGGCAGCGAGCAGCGGTTCGCGTTCGAGGACGGCGTGTATGGCAGCGAAACGGCGATGGCTCCGCGTGTCGGAAGCACAAATGAGGACGACGGATACCTAGTCACGCTGACCACCGACATGAACGCCGACGCCTCGTACTGCCTGGTGTTCGACGCCGCCAGGATCGGCGACGGGCCGGTGTGCAAACTGGCTCTGCCGGAGCGGATCTCGAGTGGCACCCACTCGACCTGGGCGGCAGGATCACAGCTTCGGCGCTGGCGCGAGGCCGACTCCGCGGCGGAAGCGATCGGACTGTAGTAGGTGGAGCACTCGGAGCCCAATGCCGTCGGGCGCATGCTGGGGCTGCTCGGTGACGAGTGGACGCTTCTGGTCGTGCAGCAGGCCCTGCTCGGCGCGACGCGGTTCGCCGAATTCAAGGCGAGGCTGCCGATCTCGAATTCCGTGCTTACCCGTCGCCTGCAGTCGCTGACGCGGGACGGCCTGCTGGACCGCCGCGTTTATCAGACGAACCCGACACGGGCCGAGTACCTGGTGACCCCGCGCAGCCGGTCATTGTGGCCAGTGCTGCTGTCGATCTGGGAATGGGAGCGGCGGTGGGTGCCCGACCACGCCCAGAGATTGCCGGGGATGCGGCACAACGCCTGCGACGCCGACTTCGCTCCGCTGCTCATCTGCCGGTCGTGCGGTGAGACCGCCAGCGACAAAGACGTTGTCGCGCAATGGGGCCCGAGCGGATCATGGACACGGTCCATCCCGCTCGCGTCGACACGACGGCGATCCGAGGCCGATCAGCGTGACGCCGAGGCGGGCCTGTTCCCGCACACGATGAGTGTGATGGGCAACCGCTGGGGTTTCGCGCTGTTGGTCGCGGCATTCGTCGGCATGAGCCGGTTCACGGACTTCCAAAGCCAGCTCGGCGCTCCGCCGGGTTCGCTCGCCGACCGGTTGTCGATCTTCACCGCCAACGGAGTGCTCGTCTCAGCAGACAACCGATACCGGCTCACCGAGAAAGGCCTGGCATTGTTCGGCGTGTTGGTGACAGCGCTGCAGTGGGCGCAGCGCTGGTTCGGGGCGCAAGAGGGGCCTGCGGTGATTCTGACCCACACGGGTTGCGGCAGGCGGTTCAGCGCGGTGCTCGTCTGCGACCAGTGCGCCGAACCGCTCACCGGAGCGCAGGTCGCCGCCGTTTAGCCGAGCCGGGCGATGAGGTATTTCGGCGCCACCTGGCGGTAGGCATCTGTGAGGATTTCGGCGACCTCTCGCCAGTCCGGTCCGGCGGGCTGCAGATCGAGCCGCATGCCGACCCAGTCGTATCCGCCGAATCGCGGGACGAAGAAGCGCTGCGGATCTTCCGCGACGAGCTCGTTGCGGGCACCGGGCGGCGCGGCGGCCCAGAACGCAACATGTCGCTCGTCGAGCCGATGCTTCTCTGGGTCGACGAATTTGGCGAACGACCGCCGGCGCACGAACCAGGTTTCCCCGCCGTGGGTCAGCCCCTCGGTCACTTCAGGCAGTGCCACACAGAGCCGTCTCACCCCGGCGAGCAGGTCGTGTGTCGCGGATGGCATATCGCCATCGTCGCACTCCAGGCACCGAAAATGGGCTAGCACTCTCGGAGAGAGAGTGCTAATCTCGGAGTTGCACAGTGATTTGGCTGCCCGCCAGGGTGGCGGGCTCTGAGGCGACATAGGAGGTGAATTGCTGTGCTTCGCTTCGATCCGTTCAGTGACCTTGACGCCTTGACCCGGGGCTTGCTGACCAGCCAGACCGTATCAAATCGCACCCCTCGGTTCATGCCGATGGATCTATGCAAGATCGATGACCACTACGTGCTGACGGCCGACCTACCCGGTGTCGATCCCGGATCCGTGGACGTCAACGTCGACAGCGGCACCCTGACCATCTCGGCGCATCGCACCGCGCGGTCCGAGGATGCCGTTCAGTGGCTGGCCAACGAGAGATTCTTCGGCACCTACCGCCGGCAGCTATCTCTCGGCGAGGGCATCGACGCGTCGGCCATCTCGGCGACATATGAGAACGGTGTGCTGACCGTGACCATCCCGCTGGCCGAACGTGCCAAGCCGCGCAAGATCGACGTCGCCCATGGTGGCGGACAGAAATCCATCGAAACCACCGTCGACTCCGGATAGCGGAGGCGCCGAACGTGAGCTTGTGTGCAACTTTTCGTCAAAATCTCGCACACAAGTTCACTTTCGACGGCAGGTTCGCAGCGGGGCGTCCTCCTCTCTGCGAACCTGCCGGCCCTCCCTCGTCGCGTCGTTAGCCGTTGCGGTCCAGCCGGTATCGCAGATTGTTGCGCACCGCTGGCCATTCGATGTCGAGGATCGAGTACACCATCGTGTCGCGGCG
Source organism: Mycobacterium sp. (assembly GCA_021154745.1). Lineage (GTDB taxonomy): Bacteria > Actinomycetota > Actinomycetes > Mycobacteriales > Mycobacteriaceae > Mycobacterium. Next base: position 7,348 of record JAJKIB010000474.1, on the reverse strand, counting down.
CGACCCGTCGGCCAGCACCTGGTGGCTGCGCAGTACGCCGTCGAGTTTGGCGCCCAGCCTTTCGATGGCGGCCCGGCTGGTGAAGTTGAAGAAGTGCGTACGGAATTCTACTGCGACACAGTCTAACTCGTCGAATGCGTGGCCGAGCATCAGCAGCTTCGTCTCGGAGTTGACCCCGCTTCGTCGCGCCGAAGCCAAGTACCACGTGTTGCCAATTTCGAGCCGTCGGTTCGCTGCGTCGACGTGCAGATAGCTCGACGAGCCGATCAGCGTGCCGTCGAGGGTGCGTACCACGAACGTCAAGCCCTCGTCGGGCTTCTGCGCTCCCAGCCGCGCGGAAACCCACTGCTCGACGGCCTCGGCTCTTGGCGCGGCGGTGAACCACAGGCTGCCAAGCTCGCCGTCGGCGGCGGCCGCGGCGATTTCTGGAATATGTTCGGGAGCAAGCGGTTCCAGGGCTACCCAGCGTTCACCGGCCAACGAGACCGGTTCGACGAAACCGCTCATCAAACCCGGCTCACCGCCGACCACGCGGCGACCATGGCCCACACCGACAGCAGCACGGCGAACACAGCGGCAGCCGCGCCGAGGTACAGCCCGTAGCCCGCCGACACCGGCGAGTACACATAGAGCCGGTAGTACCACATCGTGAGCACGACGAGCAGTACCGAAATGGCCAGTGCCGCGGCCGATGCCAGTCGGCCGAACAGACCGCGCGCGGCCATCGCGCCCGCGACGATCAACGTCGATGCCAGCAGGACGATGAGTTGCCCGACACCGAACCCCTCCGGCGGCACCGGCATGTTGCCGACGATTCCGCCGACCGCGTTCGCGCGCCCGCCCCCGTCGGCTCTGCTCGTCAGCCACGGCAGCCAGACGCTGACCGCCAGCACCGCCGCGCACAGCACGACCAGCCAACCGGGGCGCAGGCGAGCCATGCGCTCAGACTATCGGCTGTGCCCCGCTGTCCACGTCAACGCGTAGTCGGCCACGTCGCTCCAGCCGTCCAGCGCCGCCGTCAAATGCGGTCGGTCGTCGAACAGCTTGAAGTCCGTCGCGGCAGCCGAGCGCCGATAGCGGTTGAAGTTCTCGTAGACCACCGAGGACGGCACGATGTGGTCGCGTCCGCCGGCGATCAACAGCAGCGGCGCCCGGTCGGGTTTGGCATAGTCGACCACCGTCGCCGCCCGCGACTTGGGCCCGAAATTGGCCACCGCCGACTGCAACAGCGGCCGGCCCGGCGCGGGAATCGCCAGCTTGGCGTGCCAGGAGTCGGATTCGGCCCGCGAGACGGTGTTGGCGAACGCGTAGTGGAACTCCGCGGGTGAGAGTGGCACCGCACGATGCCGGTTCGACGGCCTGCGGAACACCGGCCAGGTGGCCCTCAACACCGATAGCGGCAGCCGGTAGACCCCGCGCGGCGCGGCCGAATGGACGGCGACACCGGCGCGGCCGAGCCCGCGGCCCAGCAGCATCTGGGTGATCAAGCCGCCGAACGAGTGGCCCATCAGGATCGGCCGCTCGGGCAGCGCCCGTACGAATGCGTCGTAATGGTCCACCACTTCGCCGAGGCGGATGTCGGCCGGCGCCCTGGTGTGGTCGAGTTCCTCGTAGAGTTCCGATACGCCTGGCCATGCTGGGGCATGGACGGTGTGGCCCGCCGCGCTGTAGCGCTCAATCCAGCCGCGCCAACTGTGCGGCGACATCCACAATCCGTGGATCAGCACAATAGGGGCCTTGCCGGTAGCCATCGTCTCTATTGTGGAGTCGCGGAATCGATTAAGGGGGGAATTGCAATGACCGACCTTCCGGAGTGGGCGCGTCGGCTCGACCTGTCCCCACATCCCGAGGGCGGCTGGTTCAAGGAAACTTGGCGCAGCGGGCTGACGATGCCCCAGTCCGCGCTGCCGCCCGACTACACCGGCCCGCGAAGTGCCGGCACCGCAATCCTGTTCCTACTCATGCCCGATCAGCAGTCGGCGTGGCATACGGTGCGCAGCGCCGAGCTGTGGCTCTACCACTTCGGCGGTCCGCTGCTGCTGCAGAGTGGGGCCGAACAGGGAAGTGCCACAACGCATTTGCTCGGCGCCGATATTGTCGCCGGCGAGAAGCCGCAGATCGTCGTGCCGCCGGGGCACTGGCAGCGGGCCCGTCCCCGCGACGATGTGCCCTGCTTGGTCAGCTGTGTGGTGATCCCGGGTTTCGACTACGCCGATTTCGCGCTGGCCGCGCCTACCGACTGAGCAGCTGCACCGCCACCGACACCAGCGCGGCGTTGTCTGAAGCGGTCGAACCGTCCGGCAGCCGCAGCGTGTCCTCCAGGCCGATCCGGGTCTGCACACCGCGGGCCCCGGCGTGTTCCAGCAGCGGCCAACAACTTTCGTCGAGTCCGTGCAGCAGCACCGGCGCCGGTGAGCCCGCGGCCAGCACCTGACTGAGCAGGTCATCGGCGGCTGCGACATCGGCGTCTGCCTGAAGTTCGATCATCACCCGCATGCAGTGCCGGGCGAACTCCGAGGCCGCCCAGGACTCGGCCGCCTCCGCGTGGAAAATGCCACACTCGACGCCGAGCCCCTTGCTCAACAGGAGCCCCGCGAGGTCTTCGGAACCGGGCTCGTGCCAGTTCACCGACGCGAAGTCCGGCAGCTCCGTCCAGCCGTCGACGGCACGCAGCCGCGCGTCGGCATCGGGCAACGCCCAAAACCCAGTCGTCACCCCAAGCGGCAGGCCCGGCACCGCATGCCGCACCGCCGACACCGCGGCGTCCACATGCTGCGGCAGCAGGGAGTCGACGCCCTCGGCGGTCTTGGGATGCATGTGCACCGCCTTGGCGCCGGCGCCGTGGGCCGCGAGGGCCGCCGCGGCCAGCTGCTCGGGCGTCACCGGCAGGTTCGGATGCTGGTCCGGGGTTCGAGCGCCGTTGATGCACGCCTTCACGTAGATCCTGGGACTGGTGGGCATCTCACCATCTTCGCCCCTCGCGGCGAGGTTCTCCGCAGTAGCGTTCTGAGGATGCGGGGCCACATCATCGTGTGCGGCGACGATGCGCTGGGGATGCGGATCGTCGAGGAGTTGCACAACGCCGGCATGCGTGTGATCACGCTGCAGGCGCCGGACGGTCTGGCGGCAGCTGGCGTAGCAGAGGCCGGCGCGGTGATCTGCGCCGACGACGACGACGAACTGAACCTCGAAATCGCGCTGCTGGCACGGCAAGCCAACCCGAACGTGCGTGTGGTGGCCCGGCTCGCCAACACGGTGTTGCGCCTGGCGATGGCGGAGGGAAACGGGCCGGGCGCAATACTCGACGTGGCAGACCTGGCGGCGCCGTCGGTGGTGGAGGCGTGCCTGGCCCGCACCACGCACACCATTTCGGTGGCGGGGATCGACTTCGTCGTCTCCGACACCGCCGCCCCGCGCGACGCAACGCTGAGGGAGATCTACGGCGATCTGGCGCCGGTGGCAGTGATCCGCGGCGAGAACTCCGACACACCCGGGCAGGTGGTGGCCTGCCCCGGCCGTGACTTCCAGGTCCGTGCGGGTGACTGGACAGCGATGATCGGCACCGCCGACGAGCTCGTCGCGCAGGGCATCAGGGTGCCCAGGGCCCTGACTCACCGGCGGGCGCGACGTCCGCCGGTAAGGCGGGTGGTCGATGCCGTGCGTGCGTTCCGAGACGACATCAATCCGATGTTCTACCGGGCGCTGGCACTGTCGGCGACGCTGCTGCTCGGCTCGACGGTCATGCTGCGGTTCACCTATCGGTACCCCGGGATGAGCTGGGTGGATGCGCTGTACTTCTCGACCGAGACGATCGCGACGGTCGGCTACGGCGACTTCAACTTCCTCGAGCAGCCGACCTGGCTCCGGCTATGGGGTGTTGCGATGATGTTCGCCGGCGTCACGACCGTCGCAATTCTGGTGGCGTTCATTGCCGACGTGCTGCTGTCGCGTCGACTGTCCCAAGCGACGAGCCGGCAGAAAGTGCGCCATCTGCGTAACCATGTCGTGGTCGTCGGGCTGGGCTCGTTCGGCATCCGCGTTGCCAGTGACCTCAAGTCCGCCGGCTACGACGTGGCGGTGATCGAGCGTGACGACGACAACCGGTTCCTGTCAACGGCGGCTCAGCTCGACATCCCGGTGATCCTCGGCGACGCGACGCTGCGGCAGACGTTGCAAGCGGCGCGCGTCGAGGAAGCCCGGGCGATCGCCGTGCTGACGCAGGACGACATGGTCAACATCGAGACCGGCATCGTGTTGCGCGAAATGTTGAGTCCGAGGGTGATGCCCGACGTGGTACGCCCCGATGTGCCGATCGTGCTACGGGTGTACGACCGCACGTTGAGCGCCGCCGTCGGACAGAGATTCGGGTTTGAATATGTCCGCTCGACCGTGGATCTCGCGACTCCCTGGTTCATCGGCGCGGCCATTGGGCTGCAGGTGCTGGGCACGTTCTCGGTGCGGCAACGCTTGTTCATGGTCGGTGGCGTGCACGTCGCGCCGTCGAGCGAGCTCGATGGGATGCGGATGTTGGACATGTCCACCCAGACCCGGGTCATCGCGATCACCCGGGCCGATGCTCCGGTGCGGTTGCATCCGCGGCGCGACACCAGGCTCACCGCCGGCGACACCGCCTACCTGGTCGGCCCTTATCGGGAACTGCTGGACACCCTGCGAAAGGGGCAAGGTGTCCAGCGGCCCGATGTCACTGATCCAGCGAAGACAGGTTGAATCCCGCGCCCGTCGGCGGTGTTCGGTGACTACGGCTCCCGTTCCTGCGCTGGGGACGACGGGATCTCGCTGGCGCCGGTGATGAAGGCGACAGTGTCAGACATGGTGACCTGTTTGGGGTCGACAACTCCGATGCGCCGTCCGAGGCGATGGATATGTATGCGATCGGCGACTTCGAATATGGCGGGCATGTCGTGACTGATCAGAATGACCGGTAAGCCCTTGTCGCGAATTCGCTTGATCAGATCCAAGACGTGCTCTGTTTCCCTGACGCCGAGCGCGGCGGTTGGTTCGTCCATGATCACCAGCATCTTTCCGAACATCGCCGCGCGCGCGACGGCGACCGCTTGCCGTTGGCCACCGGACAGACTCTCCACCGGCTGAGTGATGTCCTGAACGGTGGCGATGCCCAGCGCGTCGAGCTGTTCCTTGGCCTGGATTCGCATGGCGTTACGGTCGAGGACGTGTAGGCGACCCAGCAGACCGCGGCGACGGATTTCGCGGCCGAGAAACAGATTCGTCGCGATGTCGAGTGCCGGTGAGACGGCAAGCGTTTGATAGACGGTTTCGATGCCGCGATTCCGCGCGTCGGCCGGCGACCCGAATCGGATTTCCTCGCCGTTCAACGTGATCGTTCCGTCGTCCGGGATCAACGCCCCCGTCAAGGCCTTGATGAGACTGGATTTTCCGGCGCCGTTGTCGCCGACGATCGCCAGCACTTCGCCGGGAAACAGATCAAAGTCGGAGCCGCGAATGGCGGTGACGTTTCCATACCGCTTGACAAGGCCCCGGGCCGACAGCACCGGACCGGTGTCAGGGCCGACGGCCGGACCGGCTGTCTCGGACGCAGCGATCATGACATCCTCCGGCGTGTCAGTTGGTCGAAAGCGACTGCGGCGATGACGAGTACACCGGTCGCCAGATTCTGGTAGTTGGAGTCGATGCCCATCTGGGTGAGGCCGCTGCGAAGTACGGCAACGATCAATGCACCGATGATCGTCCCGGCGACACCGCCGCGTCCGCCGAACAAGCTGGTCCCGCCGATGACGACGGCAGTGATGGAGTCTAAGTTCCCGGTCTGATAGGCGTTCGGGTCGGCAGTTGGTGTGCGGCCCATGGCGATCCAGGCCGCGAAGCCGTAGATGACGCCGGCGACGACGTACACACTGACTAGGTTGACCCGGACGTTGATCCCGGTCAGGCGGGCAGACTCGGGGTCGTCGCCGATCGCGTACACGTGCCTGCCCCACGCTGTCTTCGCGAGCGCAGCCCAGGCGATTGCAAACAGGATTGCGGTGACGCCCATTCCGTATGTCATCGGAATGCCGCCGAAGAGGTAGGTTTGCGTTCCCAGCCAGGTGAGCAGTCCCTCGGGGACCGGGTGCGTCGTGCCGCCGCTGTACAGGTTGGTGACCGCGACCATCACTGCAAGCATCCCGAGCGTCACGATGAATGGCGGCAAGCGCAATTGCGTGACGAGTAGCCCCGAAACCATTGCGATCGCGCCGCACGCGACAATGCCTGTCGCCAGCGCGATCGGCGATGGAAGTCCGCCGCTGGCTAGTTGGGTGATCAGGATGGTTCCGAACACCGCGATCGCCGCATTGGCGAGATCGATTCCGGCAGTGAGGATTATGAGAGTTTGGCCCAGCGCAAGCGTGCCGATCACCGTTGTCTGGTTGACGACCGCGGAGAAGTTGTCGAGATTGAAGAAGGTGTTCGTGGCGATCGAGAAGAACACGATCGCAATCAACAACGCGGCGGCCGGACCGAGCGCAGGGTTTCGAGCGAACACGACGCCCGCATTGGTCGTCTTCAGCGAATCACCGAGTCTCGTTAGCGTGGTTGTCATTCTGCTTCCCTGGATCGAGTTTCAGCCCCAGCAGTTGGCGGCACCCCAAGTGGAGTCTTGGGACGCGATGCCGGCGATGGGTTGGTCGGTGATCAGCGTCGCGCCGGTGTCGTGGAATCCAGTGGGGCTCTTACCGGTATGGACGGCGTCGACCACCGCCGCCACACCGTCCTCGGCCATCTTCTTCGGAAACTGCATGACGGTGGCCACGAATTTGCCCGCCTTCACGTCGGCGATTCCTGAGCAGCTGCCGTCGATGGCTCCCACGAGGACTTTCGATGTGAGGCCGACGCTGCTAAGGGCCTGGTAGGCGCCTCTCGCGGCGGGTTCGTTGATGTTGTAGACGACATTGACCTGTGCCGCCGATCGTTGCAGCAGGTTCTCCATGGCCTGCTGTGCCTTGCTCTGGTCGCCCTGGGTGAGCGCAGTGCCGATGACGGCGGGAGTGTCAAGCGGCAAGTCCATGCCTTCGAGGAACCCGTTGTGGCGTGCAATGCCAACGCTGGCACTCGGGTCGAGGTCCATCGAGAGGATCTGCGGTGGTGTATTGCCCATCCTCGCCTTGATGTACTGACCGAGCAGCACCCCGGCCTGCTTGTTGTTGGTGGCGTAGGTGGCATCGACGACGTTTTCCGGCTCCGTTGCGGTGTCGAGTGCGATCACGACGACGCCCTGCTGCCTGGCCGACTTGATTGCGCCGAGCACCCCGCCGGTGCTGCTCGGCGTGATGAGGATGCCGCTCACGCCTTGGCGCACGAGATTCTCGAT
>JAJKIB010000473.1 GCA_021154745.1 Mycobacterium sp. | reverse complement strand
GTGGCCAATCAACTCGCGATCCCCAAGGGCAACCCGTGGTACGCCCCTTACGACGCTTACCGCCATGACATCGAGAGGGCGAAGGGCCTGCTACACGAAGCGGGGGCCGCCCCCAAGAGCCTCGACATGCTGGTCACCACCGAATATCCGGAAACGGTGACCGCGGCGCAGATCATCGCGGATAACCTTGCGCCGCTTGGCATCACCGTGAACATCCGCACCGTCGACTTCGCGACCTGGCTCGACGAGCAGAACAACGGCCACTTCGACATGCTGATGATGGGCTGGCTGGGCAACATCGATCCCGACGACTTCTACTACGCCCAGCACCACACCGACGGCAGCAGCAACGCGCAGAAGTTCTCGAACCCGGAGGTGGACCGGTTGCTCGACGCGGGACGGGTCGAGACCAACCGGACAGCGCGTGCCGACGACTACGCCAAGGCGGCGACGATCATCGCCGATCAGGTCAGCTACATCTACCTGTACAACCCGTCGGTGATCCAGGCCTGGACGACGAGACTGTCGGGCTACGACGCGCGCCGCGACGGCGCGGTCCGCTTCCGCACCGCGAGCCTGGCGGCGGGGGGTACCGCCTGATGGCCTTCTTCACCCACCCGATCACGCGGTTCATCGCGCGCAGGCTGCTCCATTCCGTCGTCGTGCTTCTCGGTGTGCTCGTCTTGGTGTTCGCGCTCGTACATGTCGTGCCTGGCGATCCGGTGCGCATCGCCCTTGGCACCCGCTATACCCCGGAGGCCTACGACGCGCTGCGGTCGGCGAGCGGTCTGGACCGGCCGATCGTCGAGCAGTTCTTCGGCTACATCGGTTCCGCGCTCACCGGAAACCTGGGCGTCAGCTTCCGCAACGGCGACCCCGTCACGCTCACCCTGCTCGAGCGCCTGCCCGCGACCGTGTCACTTGGCTTGGTGGGCATCGTGATCGCGCTATTGATCGCGCTGCCCGCGGGCATCTGGTCGGCGCTGCGCGAGGGCCGTGCCTCGGATGCGATCGTGCGCGTCACGAGCCAGTTCGGTGTGTCGATCCCCGATTTCTGGTTGGGGATTCTGCTGATCGCGTTCTTTGCAACGACACTGGGCTGGCTCCCGACGTCGGGGTACCGACCGCTGTTCGACGACCCGGCGGGCTGGCTGCGCCACATCGTATTGCCCGGTCTGACAGTGGGTTTGGTGGCCGCCGCGATCATGACGCGGTATGTCCGCTCTGCGGTGCTGGAAGTCGCGTCGATGGGTTATGTGCGCACCGCCCGGTCGAAAGGATTGACACCGCGGGTGGTGACGTTCCGGCACACCGTGCGCAACGCGCTCGTGCCGGTGCTGACGATCACCGGGATCCAGCTGGCGACGATCCTCGGTGGCGTCATTGTCGTGGAGGTCGTCTTTGCGTGGCCGGGCCTCGGCCGCCTGGTGTACAACGCGGTCGCCGCCCGCGACTACCCCGTCATCCAGGGCGCGGTGCTGCTGATCGCCGCCCTCTTCCTGCTCATCAATCTCATCGTGGACGTGCTGTACGCGGTGGTCGATCCAAGGATCCGGCTGGCATGACGACCTTCGCCGACGAAACCACACGAGTCGCGTCGTGGCGGCTGCTGCTGCGCAACCCGGTGACCGTGGTCAGCGCAGTCGTGCTGGGCGTCGTCGTCTTCGTTGCGGTGGCGGCCACCTGGATCACCCCGTTCGGCGTCAACGACGTCGACGTCCCGAACGCATTGCAGCCCCCGAGCGGCGATCACTGGTTCGGCACCGATGAGCTCGGCCGCGACCTTCTCTCCCGCGTGCTGGTTGCCACGCAGGCGTCGATGCGAGTCGCGGTCGTCAGCGTGGCGTTCGCCGTCGTCGTCGGCGTGACGGTCGGCGTGGTCGCCGGCTATCGGGGCGGCTGGGTCGACACGGTGTTCATGCGCATCGTCGACGTCATGTTCGCGTTCCCCGTGCTTCTGCTCGCGCTGGCCGTCGTCGCAATCCTAGGGCCCGGAACGACGACGACGATCCTGGCGATCGGCATCGTCTACACACCGATCTTCGCGCGGGTGGCCCGCGCCAGCACGCTCGGCGTGCGGGTCGAACCATTCGTCCAGATGTCGCGCGCCATGGGTACGGGAAATCTCTATATCCTTGGCCGCCATATCGTTCCGAATATCGCTGGGCCGCTGGTGGTGCAGACCTCGCTGTCGTTGGCTTTCGCGATTCTGTCCGAAGCGGCGCTGTCGTTCCTCGGCCTGGGCATTCAGCCCCCGCAGCCGTCGCTGGGCCGGATGATATTCGACTCGCAGGGATTCGTGACGATGGCGTGGTGGATGGCGGTGTTCCCCGGCGCCGCTATTTTCGTCATCGTGCTGGCCTTCAACCTGGTCGGCGACGGTCTGCGCGACGTGCTGGATCCCAAGCAGCGCACCATGATCGAGGCCAGGAGCAAGCGGTGACCGATCCCATTCTCAGCGTGCGCGACCTACGGGTGCGCATCGGTCGGCGTGAGATCGTCCGCGATGTCGGCTTCGACGTGCACCGCGAGCAGACGCTTGGCATCGTCGGCGAGTCGGGGTCGGGTAAGTCGATGACCGCACTTTCGGCGACCGGGTTGCTCGACACACCAGGTGCCGTCGTCGACGGCAGCAGCACGCTGGCGGGTTCGACACAGCTCGTCGGCGCGTCGCCGCGGCTGCTGCGCAGCGTGCACGGCGGCCGGATCGGGTTCGTGTTCCAGGACCCGGGCACATCGCTCAACCCGCTGCTCACGCTGGAGCGCCAGATCACGGAATCGCTTGAGACGCATCGCAAGATGACGCGGCGGCAGGCCAACACCCGGGCGCTCGAACTGCTGGAGGCGGTCGGTCTGCCGGATCCGCAGACTCGCCTGCGCGGCTATCCTCACCAGCTGTCCGGTGGCCAGCGCCAGCGGGTGATGATCGCGATCGCGCTGGCCTGTGATCCCGAATTGCTGATCGCCGACGAGCCGACCACGTCGCTGGACGTGACGACGCAGGCCCAGATCATCGAGCTGGTCCGCACGCTGCAACGGGATTTCGGCGCCGCGGTGGTGTGGATCAGCCACGACCTCGGCGTCATCGGACAGGTCGCCGATGACGTGACCGTGTTGCGCGACGGTCAAATCGTCGAGCAGGCACCGATCCTCGATGTCTTCGATGAGCCGCAGAACAGCTACACGCGCGAACTGCTGCACGCGCGCCCGCTCGTCGGCCGATCCCAGCCTGCGCCCGCGCCGCACGACGCGCCGGTGCTGCTGCGGGTCGACGGGCTCGACGTGCGGTTTCCGGTGACCACACCGGTCGGCAAGTCGACAGTGCATGCCGTGAAACAGCTTTCGTTCGGGGTTCGGCGCGGCACCACCCTTGGCCTGGTCGGCGAATCGGGGTCGGGCAAGTCGACGGTTGCCGGGGCGCTCACCGGGCTCGTCGAACCGGACGCGGGCTCAGCGAAATTGGACGGCATCGATGTATTCGGTGTGCGGGGTGCGGCACAGAAGGCACTGCGCCGCAGGATCGGTCTGGTCTTTCAGGATCCGTTCTCGTCGCTGAACCCGCGCGTCCGGGTGCAGACGGCGGTCGACGAACCGTTGCGGGTACATCGACTTGCGAGGGGCGCGCGTGCCCGTCAGACCCGGGTGGCGGAGTTACTCGAACTCGTTGGCTTGCCAACGTCGTTCGCCTCCCGTTACCCACACGAACTGTCCGGTGGGCAGCGACAGCGCGTCAGCATCGCCCGAGCCCTGGCCGCCGAGCCTGAGTTGCTGATCCTGGATGAAGCGACGGCGTCGCTGGATGTTTCGGTCCAGGCACACGTGCTCGACTTGCTCGCGGATTTGCAACGCGAGTTGGGGCTCACGTATCTGTTCATCGGCCATGATCTGGCGGTCATTCAACAGATGAGTCATGACGTGGTGGTCATGCGCGACGGTGAAGCGGTCGAGTACCGGCCGGCTGCGGAGCTGTTCGCCGACCCCGAGGACGACTACACGCGAGCATTGTTGGCGGCGGTCCCGCCCGCGCGACCGCGCGCCGCTGTCTGATCCGCCGAGGGCCCATGAGAGGGTCTTGCCATGAGTCAGCTCACCGGCAAGGTCGCATTAGTCACCGGCGCGTCGGCGGGACTTGGAGCCGCGACCGCGAAACTGTTCGCCGAGCGGGGCGCCTCCGTGTTCGGGATCGCGCGCGACGCCGATCGGATGGCCGAGGTGTTCGCCGACGTGCCCGGCGGCAAGTACGCGTCGGTCGACATCTCCGATCCGGCGGCATGCACGCAGGCGGTGGCCAACTGTGTCGCCGAGTTCGGCCGGCTCGACATCCTGGCCAACGTCGCCGGCTTCCACAAGATGCGCCACACGCCGACGACGACCGACGAGGAGTGGGACCGCGACCTCGCAGTCAACCTCAACGGGCCGTTCTATCTGAGCCGCGCGGCGCTTCCGCACCTGCTGGAGGCGGGCGGCAACATCGTCAACGTCTCTTCGATCGCGGGCGTCGAGGGTGAGGTCTACTCGGCTGGCTACTGCGCCGCCAAGCACGGGCTGATCGGGCTGACCCGCGCGTTGGCGATCGAATTCACGAAGGAGAAGCTGCGCGTCAACGCGGTGTGCCCGGGCGGCATGCCGACCGCTCAGGCCACTGAGTTCGAGGCGCCGGAGAACGCCGATTGGAACCTGATCCTGCGCATCGCGTCGCCCCGCGGCTTCATGGAGACCGTCGACGTCGCCAAGACCATCGCGTTCTTGGCGAGCGATGACGCGGCGGCAATCCATGGCGCGGTGTACCGCGTCGACAACGGCAAAGGCGCGGGCTGAGGGGTTACAGCCATCCCGCGAAACTGCTGACAGATCGTAGATTTTCGCGAAAATGCGATCTGGCCGCAGTGTCGAGGAGCAATCTCGATCGTTAGCGGTGCCGATTCCGATTGACCGGTGAGTACGGCGTGGGGTCGATGTCGGGGCGTCGTTCGTCGATCAGGTCGGCCAGCATCCGCGCCGACCCGCACGCCATTGTCCAGCCGACGTGGCCGTGGCCGGTGTTGTAGTAGAGATTGTCGTGCCGGCCGAGGCCGATCAACGGTGGTCCGTCAGGCGTCATCGGGCGTAGTCCGGTGCGGTAGCGCGCGGTGTCCCAGTCGATGGCGCCGGGGAACAACTCGTCGCCGGCGTCGATGATGCCGGCGTAGTCAGCGGGCGTGCTGCTGCGGTCGTATCCGACGAACTCAGCGGTCGCCGACATCCGAAGCTCACCGCCGAATCGCGACCATGCGACCAGGGAGCGCTCGTCGATGCCCCCGATGCGCGGGGCACGGTCGGGGTCCTTGATCGTCGCGGTGAGTGTATAGCCCTTGGCCGGATACACCGGAATGTGATGGCCCATCGTGCGGGTCAGCAGCGGACTGGCCGACCCGGCCGCCAGGACGACGGCGTCGGCGTGAATTGGCCCGTCGGAGGTCATGATTCGGGTGAGCGACGAACCGTCGGTCTCGAGTCGGGTGATCGACGTGCCGAGGTGGAACGTCACGCCGAGTCGTTGGCACACCGCCGACAACCCGTGCGCGAACTGTTGTGGGTCGCCGGTGCCGTCGGACGTGTCGTGGATCGCCCCGGCAAAAGTCGTGCGGCCCATCCCCAACGCGGGTTCGAGCGCCACGGTCTGCTCGAAGTCCAGCACCTCCTGGCGGCGGCCGTGTTCGGCCAGCAGCCGTGAATTGTGTTCGGCCGTACGGAGAGCGGCTTCGTCGTGGAACAGATACAGCACGCCGTGATGAGTCTGCCAGTACTGCAGTCCCTCTCGGTTGGCGAGCTCGTCCATCAACTGCTGGCTGTAGCGGGCCAGCCGCAGTTTCGCCAGGGTGTTCGTCCGCGACCGCGACGGTGTGCACTCGCGGATGAACCGTACGCCCCAACGCAGCAAGTCGGCGTCGGCCCTGGGCCGGACCCGAATCGACGTCGACTCACCGAGCAACGACTTCACCAGCATCACAGGCGCTTTCGGTGTCGCCCACGCATACGAGTGGCCTGGGGCGATCAGACCCGCGGTGCTGGCGCTGGTGTCAGACGCGACGTCGCTGCGGCGGTCGTACACGTGGACCTCATGACCGCGTTCGGCCAGTGTGTGCGCCGAGGCGACCCCGACAACGCCGGCACCAAGGACGGCGATCTTCACAGTGCGGCCTCGGCACGACCACCATCAGCGACGACGGCCGACGGCACCGTCCGGACAGTCGCGGGCCGCGCGACAGCGCTGGATTCGGTGAGCAGCTTGCCGTTGGTTTCGGGTGCCAGCAGCATCGTCACCAGCCAGCCGATTCCCGCGACGCCGGCGCCGACGAGCATGGTCAGCTGTACCGAGTAGTCAAGCAGGTGCGGGGCACCGTACACGCCGATCGCCGCGCCGATTCTGCTTGCGCCCGTGGCGAATCCATTCGCGGTGGCACGAACGCCGGTGGGGAACAGCTCGGACGGATAGATCGCCTCCAGGCACTGACCCGAGTACACCGCGACACCGAAGACACAGAACAGCACGAGCACGAGCCACATCGGTGGATGCGCCACGATCGCGAGGCCAAGCAGAGGCAGCGCGGAAATCGCGAAGCTCCACAGCAGCAGCTTTCGTCGACCCCGATTGATGAACAGCGCGCCCGACAGCGAGCCGACGACGTAGAAGATCTGGATGATCACCGCACCCAGATAGGCCGTATTGCCCTCGGCCAGCCCGAATTGCTTCAGAATCGCGGGCTCATAGGTGGCGATCGCGTAGATCGGCACCAGCTGGCACGCCCAGAACAACGCGACGAACAGCGTGCGTTTCCGGTACTCGGGCCGGAAGATCGTCATGTAGCCCTTCGGGCTGTCTTCGGGCTCTGCGATGTCGGCCAATGACGCGTCGGGTCCGAGCATCTGCTTCAGCACGGCTTCGGCTTCTTCGGCGCGCCCCTTGCTCAACAGCCAGCGCGGCGACTCCGGAGTGCCGAGACGCATGGTGAGGATGAGCAGTGCCGGGATCGCGCTGCTGGCCAGCATCCAGCGCCAGGCGTCGGGTCCGAGGTTCAGCATGAAGTACCCCACCGCGTACGCAACGGCCGCGCCGACAGAGAACATCGTGACCAAGACGACCAACAAAGGACCGCGCGACTTCTGCGGCGCGAACTCCGCGGCGATCGTGCCCGCGATGGCGAGGTCGGCGCCGACGGCGACGCCCATCAGGGTGCGCAGCACGATCAGCTGCCATGGTTCGGTGGCCAAGAACTGCAGCGCCGACAGGACGACAAAGCACGCCAGGTCGGCGATGTAAACCTTCTGCCTGCCGAACTTGTCCGTGACGGCCCCGAAGATCAGGCCACCGAAGAGCATGCCCACCAAAGAGGCCGCTCCGAGAAGGCCCGCCTCGACGGCGCTCAATGAGAAGGCCGCGGTGAGGAGCGGAAGGGCGACGCCGATGATGCTGAGGATGTAGCCGTCGCAGAACTCGCCGCCACCCGCGTAGAGGGTGATCAGCCACTGGGTCCGCGACGCCCGAGTGCGTTCAAGTGAGGCTGTTGATGTCGTCATGCGGCATGACCATAGTAAGGGGTGTGCCGCAGGTCACTGGATGTATCGTACTAATCCATCATTAAATGCGCGTAAAAGACTGTATGAAAGGTCTGAGTGACGATGGATTCTCGGGTCCTCACGCCCGAACTCGCCGGCGAGATCGCCGACGAGACGACCCGCATACTCGGGCACAACGTGCTGATCACCGATGAGAACGCGCAAGTCATCGGCAGCGGCGACGCCTCACGGGTGGGCACGATTCATGAAGCCTCGGTGGCCGTCGTGAAGAGTGGTGTGGCCGCGAGCCACAACGCCGAGGAGGCTGCCGCCCTGGTTGGCGTCCGTCCCGGGATCACGATGCCGATCGTGCTCGACGGCGCGGTGATCGGGACAGTGGGGATCACCGGCGCACCGGCTCAGGTAGTGCGGCTTGGCCGGCTGGTACAGCGTCAGACCGAGATGCTGCTGCGCGAGTCGATGTTTCAGAGAACGCGCCTGCTTCGCGAGAACCGCCTGACCCAGCTCGTGCGCGACATCGTCGAGTTCGATCCGCGAATTCTGGACGAGAGGATCATCCGCGCGGCCGGCGTCGAACTCGGCTACGACCTGGGCCAGCAACGTGTCGCGGTGCTGTTCGAAGTGCAGCGGGGCCCGGAAAGCTACCCGTCGTCGGTGCGGGCGATCGGCGAGGTGTTCGATGCCCGTACCGACATCGTCGCGGAGCTTGCCGCCGGCAGATACATTGTGCTGCATCATCCCTCGCCCGATGACGCCGATCACTCGCAGTCGCTCGCCCGTCGGGCCGCCGCGCTTCTGCGCGAACGCCATGGTGTCGTAGTACACATCGGTATCGGTGAAAGCGGTTCGGGCGTAGCCGCTTTGGCTGATTCCTGCGCCGACGCAAAGGACGCGCTGCGGTTGGCTGGGGACAGCCCCGACGTCGAGATCCGGGAGATCTCGCATTACCGAGTGCGCCAGCTGCTCGACTCAGCGAGCACCACGGCGCGGACGCGCTTCACGCGGTCGCAACTCGACTGGTTGTCGCGGGAGAACGACTTTTCGGTGCTGCGGCAGACGATCGTGGCGTGGTGCGAATCTGGCTTCAACCTCGTGACGACGGCACAGCGGCTGGCCATCCACCGCAACACGGTCATCTACCGGCTCGACAAGATATCCCGGCTGACCGCACGTGACATCCGCGAGCCGGCGGTAACGATCGGGCTGTATCTCGCGTGCCTCCTTGGCGGCTGATGTTTGCGGTTGCGGGCCGGGGTTTCGTGACCGGGCTCACTCGGCAGCACGATTCGCAGCCCATCCGAGCCGAATATGTAGTCGATTCCTGCCAACCGCCGATCAATTACTGCCATCGGAATTAAAGCTCTGAGCACTGTGTTTAGGCAATTAGATCGGCAGAGGAGAAATCCTCACCGACACCCACAATGTCCGAACCGCGACTTTCGCGCCACGGCTCGAACAGACAAGAGAAGGACAGGCACCATGAAGAAGTTCGGATTAGCCACCATCATCGCCAGCGGACTGACCGCCGCCGTTCTCGGGCTGGCAGGCCCGGCGCAGGCCGACCTCGGCCACCACGACTGGATCCATGACATCACCCAGCCTCAGGTGAGCGTCCCGCAGGTCGACACGAGCGTGCACCAGAGCCACTGACACAACGCGATACAAAAGTGGGGCACCCATAACGGGTGCCCCACTTTCGTTCACTCCTTAGTGCTGTGGCCGGCGACGTCCCAGGAACAGAGCGAGAGCGATGGCACCGAAGCCCAGTGCCACGGTCACCCCTGCGGCGACGTACAGGAAGATGTCCCGTGCTGTCGGTCCGGACGATGACTCATCCGCGGCCAGCCTGAGTTGGTAGTCACCCGGCAGCGGCGCCTCCTGGGGATCGTCGAGGCCCGGGAACTGCTGTGTTCTGTGCACCTCGAATTGCCGTTCGCCGCCTGCCGTCTGGGTCCACGTACCCCATGCGGGAGTCGCACCGTCTAGCAACACCTTCCGCTCACCGAAGCGGACGTCGTCGCCGACGTCGATGATGCGCCGAACGCGGAACGGCTCGTAAGTCGCGTTCGAGTAACGCACCAGGACGGGCACGTTGTCGTAGCGCAACACCGGAGGCGGAGGCGGCGGCAACCCGATCGCCGGGACGAAACCGCCGCCGAAGAAGGTGCCGACCGC
>JAJKIB010000472.1 GCA_021154745.1 Mycobacterium sp. | reverse complement strand
GGCGACCGTCAGCGCGTCTGCGCCGCGAGCCTGCCGGCCAGGACGACGTAGGTCGCGGCGAAGCTTCGGCGCATCCACGCGACGATGCGTGGCCGGGAGATCACTTCGCGCCGGACGGCTGCGGCGAATACGCCATAGACGCTGAACACCACCAGCGTCACCGCCATGAAGATCGCGCTCAGCCACACCATCAGCAGCACCGCACCGTCGCGGTCGGGCGCGACAAACTGCGGAAGGAACGCGAAGAAGAAGATGGTGAGTTTCGGGTTCAACGTGTTGACCAGAATGCCCGACACGATCACCCGCCACGGTGACACCTTCGCCGGACCTGCCTGCACCTCGAATACCGATTTATCGCGAAATGTCTTCCACGCCAGGTAAAGAAGATATGCGACGCCCAACAACTTGATGATCGAGAATGCCATCGCACTGGCGTGCATGATTGCCGCCAGGCCCGTCACCGCGGCGATCATGTGCGGCACGATCCCAAGCGTGCAGGCGAACGCCGCCACCAGGCTCGCCCGCCAGCCGCGCGAAATTCCGGCGGCGACTGTGTACAGCACGCCTGCCCCCGGCGTCGCCACCACGATCAGCGTCGTCAGCAGGAACTCGGGAGTCACGGGCTAACCGCTCTTGCGGCGGAATTCCCGACGATGCTCGGCGGGTCCGTGCGGCGTCGGCTGCTTCAGTCCGGCCTCCTTGTGGTCAGCCGCACTGGCTGTCCGGGACTTCTTCCGCTCCAGCGCTTCGCGGAACTTGCGTTTGGTCTCGTCCTCGGGCTTGGGCGCCGAGTCTGATTCAGCCATGACCGCAGCGTATCTCTACCGCATCCCCGGTGGCATCCCATATACGTGCGAGATCGGCAACGTCAACAGGACCCGCCGGTCCTCAACCATGGCCCGCCGATAGTCGTCCCAGTCGGGGTGCTCACCGGCGATATTGCGATACAACGCAATCAAGCCCTCGACGGTGTCGTCGTCCGGAGCCGCGGCGGGCGGGGTCAGGGTCGCTTCACCCTCGGCGACGGCGTACGCCCAGCCGTCGTCGGAGCTGACATGAATCGAGGCCCGGGGGTCACGACGCAGGTTGCGGGTCTTGGCCCGCGGCTCGGTGATCGAGACGCCGATGGTGAGGTTGCGCTTGTCGAAGTAGTAGGACACATTCGACAACTGCGGTCGGCCGTCGCTCTTGATGGTGGCCAGCACGCCGAGCGAGTTACCGCTGAGCAGAGCCAACAGCTTGTCGTCGAATACGTGGCGTCCCATATCGGCAGCCTACGTCCGTCGCGCCGTCTCGATGTCCGCGTCCGTCGTCGAATCTACGATGAACGACATGACTCGATACGCTGCTTTCCTGCGCGGCGTCAACGTCGGCGGCGTCAACCTCAAGATGGCCGAGGTCGCCAAGGCGTTCGAAGAGGCCGGATTCACCAACGTACGAACCATTTTGGCCAGCGGCAACGTCCTCCTGGAGAGCGGTTCGGGGGTGGACGCGGTGAGGAAGAAGGCCGAGAAGGCGTTGCGTGACGCCTTCGGTTACGACGCCTGGGTCCTTGCCTACGACATCAAGACGGTTGCAGCGATTTCCAAAGCGTTCCCGTTCGAGCGCGAGGTCGAGGGCCAGCACTCCTACGTCACGTTCGTCACCGACGAGAAGGTGCTCGACGAGCTCGCCGCGCTCGGCAAGGACGCCGGACCCGAGGAGAAGGTCAAACGCGGCAAGGGTGTCATCTACTGGCAGGCGCCCAAGGGCACGCTGGGCACCACGATCGGGAAGACCATGGGTAAGAAGCGCTACAAGTCCTCGACCACCACCCGCAACCTGCGCACTGTCGACAAGGTCCTGAAGTGAGCTCCGCGCCGACGGCCAAGGCCGACGGCACGGTGTTGACCGGCGTCTCCGAGACGGCACTGCTGACATTGCGGGTGTGGGCGAACGAGGCGCGCAGGCCGGACTCGGTCATCGACGACCCGATGGCGATCGAACTGGCCGATTCGATCGACTACGACTTCGCGAAGTTCGGCTATTCCCGCCGTCAGGACATGGCGGTGCGCGCCCTCGCCTACGACAAAAACACCCGCCGCTATCTCGTCGACCATCCCAAGGCCACCGTCGTTGCGCTCGCCGAGGGACTCCAGACCAGCTTCTACCGCCTCGATGCCGCCGGTATCGGTGACCAATTCCAATGGCTCACAGTGGATCTCCCACCGATGATCGAACTGCGCCGCAAACTCCTGCCAGCGTGGGAGCGGGTGCGGATGCTCGCTCAGTCCGCGCTTGACTTCAGCTGGATGGACCAGGTCGACACCGAGCACGGCGTGTTCATCACCGCCGAGGGACTGCTGATGTACCTGCAGCCCGACGATGCACTTCGGCTGATCGCGGAGTGCGCCGCCCCCTTTCCCGGCGGACAGATGATGTTCGACCTGCCGCCCGCGTTCTTCGCGTCCTGGGCCGGCCGTGGCATGCGCACGTCGCTGCGCTACCGGATCCCACCCATGCCGTTCACCCTGTCGGTTTCGGAGACCGCAAAGCTGGTCAAGACGGTGCCGGGCATCCGGGCCGTACATGATCTGCCGTGTCTGGCCGGACGCGGCAAATTGTTCAACGCGCTGATGTGGACCGCGCAACGACTCCCGCTGCTGGACCCGGTCCGGTCGATGCTGACGCTGCTGGAGTTCGGTTAGGTCAGCCGAACGCAGTCTCGACGTATTTCATCGCCTCGGCCTTGTCGATGCCCAACGCGCGCGCCGCCGACACATATGTGTGCGCCGCCGTCGCCATCGCGTTGTCGGCTGGGTCGATCCGCGCGACGAAAGTGCCGAAGCGGCCGCGGGTTTCGAGCATGCCCGCCGACTCCAATTCCCGATATGCGCGCGCCACCGTGTTGACCGCCAGGCTCATCTGCCCCGCCAGTTCGCGGACCGTCGGCAACCGGGTGCCGGGCGGCAGCTTGCCGTCCCGGATCCCGTCGATGATCTGCGTCCTGAGCTGGTCGAAAAGCGGCTTGGCGGCGTGCTGATCAACGCGAACCCAATCCCCCAACTCGGCCACGTGCTTCAGTATCGCTTAAACGGGCTACTTTGGTGATGTGCAAGTGACCGTGCTCAGCGGAGCTGGCATTTCCGCCGAGAGTGGCGTGCCGACGTTCCGTGACGCCGAAACGGGCCTGTGGGCGAAGGTGGATCCCTACGAGATCTCCAGCGCAGAGGGCTGGCACGACCATCCTGACAAGGTGTGGGCGTGGTACCTGTGGCGGCATCACATGATGGGGTCGGTGCAGCCCAACAACGGCCACCTCGCGGTCGCGGCCTGGCAGGATTACGCCGACGTACACGTCGTCACCCAGAACGTCGACAACCTGCATGAGCGCGCGGGCAGCAAGCACGTCTACCACCTGCACGGCAGCCTGTTCGAATTCCGTTGCGACCGTTGCCAACGCGAGTATCCCGACGAGCTCCCCGACATGCCCGAACCCGTGGAGTCCGTCGACCCGCCGCGGTGTGCGTGCGGCGGGCTGATCCGGCCCAACGTGGTGTGGTTCGGCGAACCGCTACCCGATGAGGCGTGGCAGCGTTCGGTTGACGCGGTGACCAATGCCGACCTGGTGATCGTGGTGGGAACCTCGTCGATCGTCTACCCGGCGGCCGGGCTGCCCGAGTTCGCGCTGGCCAGCGGCACCGTGGTCATCGAGGTGAACCCGGAGCGCACGCCGTTGTCCGACGCCGCGACGGTGTCGCTGCGGGAAACCGCCGCGGGTGCCCTGCCCGGGCTGTTGCAAAGACTGCCGGCCTTGCTCGGCTAGGGCGCCCCAGCCCCATCGCCGGCCGCCGCTCCGGAAACACATGTGTGATTTTGCCCGCGTAGCGAGCGACAACATATCGGCGCGACAGGGGTTCAGTCTGTTGTCGCTGGCTACGCATTCCGTTGTCGCTCGCTACGCGGGCAATTTCGCATATGCCCGCTCAGGCCGGCTTGACCGCGCGGCCGATCGCGAACTCCGCGACCGGCATGGGCACCCAGGCCGGCATCGCCCACTCCCGGCGCGCGCCGGACACCGTGAACCCGGCGCCGACGATCGTCCTCGGTGTGCTGATGGGTGTGACAGTTCCCCGCGATCCGGGGCCACACCGTGGCGTCGGCGATCTTCTGCAGCCGCGCCCGCGCACCGCTGCTGGCGACGTGTTCGAGGTAGCGCAGCTCGCCGCCGGGTTTCAGCAGCGAAAGCAGCTGAGTCACAACTTGATCGGGTTCCTCGACTGAGCACAACACCAGCGAGCACACCGCCGCGTCGAACGGCTCACCGTCGGAAAACTGCTCCACCGTGTCAGTGCTGACCGTGACGGGCACCGACGCTGCGGCGGCCGCCTGCTGAGCCAGTACCGCCAGCCGTCGCTCGGGCTCGACGGCGACGACTTCGGTCACGGTGTCGGGATACAGCTCGAAGTTCGTCCCCGTGCCCGCGCCGACCTCTAGCAGGCGACCCGACAGAAGAACGGGTTATCGACGGTGCTACTGCTCATCAAACATTCCCTTCAGCAGTGCGATCGCCTCGGCGGGCGGTAGGTCGGGATCCACCGCACCGGACAAGATATGGCCGACGCACACCGATCTCATCACGCGGTCGGCGAAATCCTCGGGGTCGCCCCATGGCAGGTACGGCCGCGAAATCATCAGCGCCGCCACACCATGGCCTACGGTCCACAACTCCAGCGCCTTCGCGGAGGGATCGCCCGGCGGGTAGATTCCCTCCTCTATCAACGACTCCACCGTATTGCACATGTGCACGAACGCCGACGTGTTCAGCGCCATGTCGACATCGCTGCCCTGCGGGCTCTCTCCCATCATCGCGATGCGGTACAGCTCAGGGGTTTTCAGTGCGAAGCGAACGTACGCCAAACCCTGTGCGCGCAGCACGTCGATGGTCGACGGCTGATTGACCGCCACCCGCTGCATCTCCTCGTCGAGCTTCTCGAAATACCGGCCACAGACCGCGTCCAACAGCGCGTCCTT
>JAJKIB010000471.1 GCA_021154745.1 Mycobacterium sp. | reverse complement strand
GCGGGTGCACGTTGCATTTGATGCAACACGGTGTGCGACTCGCGTTGACGTTTTGACGGTGCGGCAGGGACCTGCGCGATACCTCACACCAGGTCTGAGCAGGGATGCCACGATATCGAGGTGAGTGACGGTCGGGTGCGCTCGACGACCGACGGCGAAGCCCGCCACGACGGTGGGGCGTCGATTGACGAGTTGCTGGATCGGGCGGTTGCGGCGATTAACCGGGGTGATCGTGTTACCGGGACGGCTTTAGCGGGGCAGGTGCTCGTCGCTGACAGTGCGAACGCCGAGGCCGAGGATTTGTTGGCCGCGCCGAGCGATCCGGGTGAGATCCGGCGTTTGACGATCTTCTTCGTCGACCTGGTGAATTCGACGGTGTTATCGACTCGAGTGGAGCCCGAGACGTATCGGCTCCTGGTGGGCCGCTATCGCGAGCAGGTACTGCGCGCGGTGCACCGGTACGAAGGGCATATCGGCAACACTGCGGGCAACGGACTTCTGGCGGTCTTCGGTTACCCGATTGCCCACGAGGACGACGTGCGACGCGCGGTGCACGCCGGACTGGAAATCACCTGGGAGGTAGGTCGGCTCAGCGAGCAGGCCACGCGCCGCTTTGGGATCGAGATCAATGTCCGAGTTGGGGTGCACCGTGGACTGGTATATCTGGACACCGCCCAAGGCGACGTCTATGGGTTGGCCGCCAACCTGGCTGCCCGGATCTCGGGCTTGGCCCCACCAGGCGCATTGGTGGTCTCCGAGGCAGTGAAGATGCTCACGACTGGCGTCCATCGTCGCTGCGCGCGCACCGCAACCGAGTTGTTGATCGAGACCGGATGCGCGAAAGCAGTCTCGATTCGCTCGGTCGCTGAGCGTGCGGGGGTGACCTCACCGTCGATCTATTTGCATTTCGCGGATAAAGATGCCCTGCTCGATGTGGCCTGCGCCGATTATTTCAAACAGCTCGACGGACAGATGCTGTCAGCGGCCGCCGCGTGCACCACCCCAGTCGAGGTGCTGCACGCCCTCGGTACGGCCTATGTCCGCTTCGCTTTGAAAACTCCAGTGCTGTACAGGATCGCGACAATGGGGAGCCGCGTTCATCCAGTGCCGTCGACGTCGTTTTAGCAAGTCTTGTGTTCGTGCACTTGCGCGCTGTGGTTCAACAGATGATCGATGACGGCATTTACCCGCCGCGGGACCCAAATAGCATGGCGTTTGAATTATGGACGGCTGTCCACGGTATCGCGGCGCTGTTCATCGCCAAACCATCCTGGTCGCTCGACGATGCTGAGGAAGTGACCTATGAAGTCCTTCGGGCCATGTGTTCTGGCCTAATCGCTGCAGGCAGAATCGGACACAATAGATCCGCGGGCGATGCGATCGATATTCTTTGAGGCTACAGAGTTCCGGCTGACCCAGCAGCAGCGAATGGCATTGAGTCGCAGAGCATCTCATCACATGGCGACACGTGACTTGTGTGCCCGGGAATCGATGAATGACCGGAGCGGTCACTCCCCGGGCCAGTCGAGCTTGACAGGGTGGCCTTTCGTATTCTCTGTGGATCCATGCGACCGTCGCCGCTGCTTGTACGTGGGTGGATTCTTATCCGCTGAGTCTGCGTAACAGCGCGGCGGCCTGGCCAATCTTGGACGGATGTTGATGAGCGTCGCCCGGCGGGGCGGCGCGCCCTGCCGCGGGCACATTGACGGTCTGGTGTCCGCGCGGCGCTCTGACGATTGAGCTGGCGTAGGTCATTCTGGGAATCGTTATCGACGCTGTGACCCGAGACCGACGCCGTGGCCGCCGACCTTTAGGCGATTAGTGAGCGGCCCGGTAAAACACGTCCCGCAGCCCGACGGTGCGGCAGAGCGGTTAACCGGGCGCTCAGGGCGAAGTCACCGGTAGGGTGTCCGATACGTCGAGTACTGACTCAGAGTCTCAAGCACTTTCGGCGGCAACCCGACGGTGACGTGGCCAGGCGATCGAAACCGTCCGATTCGGCGGCGGAGTCGGGTGGCCGGATCGAGCATCGCCAACGATGCACTCGTAGTCCGGTTATTTGATGGATAATGGAGAATATCCACGCGCGGTGTCGCAATACAAAATGCTTTGTTGGACAAGCAGCTTCAGCGAGGGACAACCGTTGGCCGTGAACACACCAGTCGTCCAGCCGGAAGTGTTTCGCCTTCGTGGCGGCGAGCTGAATCGCCCAGTATTCCCGCAGCTCGGGACACCCCAGGCGCCTCAGGGGGTCGAATCGCCGCGTCGCCACTGTTCCATCGGTGTCCCAAGACACGCTCAGACGAGCCAGATGAGGCGACACAGATGAGACACACAAAACGCCCTGAGCATTACTTATGCGACACAGTGGAACAACAGTTCACGTCCTTGAGCTCTCTGGGGTCAAGTGGTCCAGCGACCGCCAAAACCGTTGCCGCAACATAGGATCATCTGAGATCAAGGACGAAATCGCAGCCCTACTTCGCGGACTAAATACCCTGGTCCACGACCCGATATCACTCGGCCGATCGGCCCCGTCAGTGGAAAGTAATGGGCGATTCGGCCGCCGTAGACGGTGCGAGCGTCGCAGAAGGCCCGGACGTAGTGGGAGGTTGGACCCCCAAGAGCTTCGCGACGACGAAGCTCGCCGCCTGGTCGGTGTAGATGGGTACGTAGCCCTCTGTGTGCCCGCTCCATTCGTTGCCGGGGCCCGCGTGACAGATCGGGTCGCTGGGGTTGCACAGATCGATCGCACTGGAACCGAACAGCGGACTCTGGGTCGTTATCGGTGCACCGCTGCGGTCGGCCACATTGCCGAAGGTGACGACCGCCGTGACGATGTTGGCGTATTGGGCGGGCAGCGTAGTGCCCCTGAGGATGCCCCCCACCGAATCTCCGGTGACGATATCCATCACCGACGCACCCTGCGAATATCCGCCCAGCACCTGCGGCGTATTCGGGCATTTGTCGGCCATGGTTTTGATGTGCGATACGGCGTCCTTGGAGCCGTCGTCGGTGTGCAACTGGAGGAGGCTTGCCTTGTAGTTCACCGCATACGCACCGATGTTCATGCCGGTCTGCTGGCGCAGCGAGTCCACGAGGGCCTGGCCGACGCGCCCGAGGCCGGGCGGTTCGTCGGTGCCGCGGGCGAAGGTCACCTCGGCGTCCGGGCAGTCGTCGGCGCTGGCCGAGGGGACGCCGCGCGAGACAGCGCTTGGCGCGATCAGCACAGCACCGGCGGCCAGCACCACGGCGGCGCCCAGGCTGGCGCGTCGCAAACCTAGTGACCAGGAATGACGCAACACCCAACGCGTCAGTTGGTGGTTGCTCATCGGCCAGATATTACCGAGAAAGCGCGAGCAGGTTCGCATCTGCCAGTTGCCCGCCCCGGTAACTGACCGGACAGTCGGGGCAATCCCAGTTGGTTGCGACGATTGCGTAAAACTGCTCGTAGCAGCGAGCTGACTTGCAGTTCTTTCCGATATCGTCGCAGCTTGACGCGACAAACGCTGAGAAATAGGACTTAGAATCCATCCGTTGTCGGTTCGAGTCCGCCTGAGCACAGTGTTTGGAGCGATACCGCTTGAGGCACATCGCGATCTTGACCGGCGTCGGTTTGGCCCGTGGCAGCCGCAGTTGCCAAATTACGACAGTTCTGACGACAACCCTGACGACAGTCGCTCCTTCAGACACCAGCGCTACAGCACCGGAAAGCACCTATCGTGCCTGGTCACGGCTCCTGCCTGCTCCTGGCAGTGTGCGGGTCAGGGGTTCGAGTCCACTTCGGGACGCTCGTTTCGGGAGTATCGCAGTTCACCAGGAGTGCTCAACTGTCGCTTTGACGACGGTTCTGACGACAATTGCTCTTCGAACATCGCGATCGCATTCGAAAGCGTGGACCGCGGGAGTGCGAATATCGCTCTGTCGAAGCCGATTGGTTCATCGAATTTGGCACAATCTGCTCGAGCGGTACTTTGTTGGTTGTCGGATCACGAGCTCGTCGGCTGGCTTTCGGCGTCGAACAATGATGGGCCGGGGAGTTGGGCGATAACGCGTCCGCACTTGGGTGCGGGGCCTGCAGGATTAGTTCCCGGCATCCTCGGCGTGGCCGAGCCGATCACGATCTCCACCTGGTAGCTGTTCCGCGATGACCGAATTATCCGAGCGGGGCGTCGAGCAGAGCTTCCCCGCGTTACTCTTTGCCGATGATCTCGGGCGAGAAGGCGCCTAACTTCACCCTGTGTGATCACACCGGTCGGCCTCGGACACTGACGTCGCTCCTTTCCGAGGGGCCGGTCGTGCTGTTCTTCTTCCCATTAGCGTCCTCACCGATTTGTACAGCCCAGGCTTGTCATTTTCGGGACCTGAGCAATGAATTCGCCAGGGTGGGCGCCCAGCGGGTCGGTATCAGCACCGACACCGTCGACAAACAGGCTCATTTCGCCCAGCAGCGCGCGTTCGACTATCCGCTGCTCTCCGACGAGGACGGCGTGGTGTCCGAGCTGTTCGGGGTGCGCCGAGGCAGATTCGCCAAGCTGCGTAGATCCGTGGTGGCGCGTGAGACGGCCCGGCATGCCCGGCACACTCGGCGCCGTGGCCTGCTGGCCCGGCTGCTGCCGGTCAGACGGACCACATTCGTCATCGACACCGACCGCACCGTACTCAAGGTCGTCTCCAGCGAGGTGCGCGCATCGGTGCACGCCGACCAGACCTTGTGGTTCTTGGAGAACCACAACGTGCCGCATAGTTCGCCACATGTCCGGCAGAAGCACACCGACGAGCATCAGCAGTCGGAAGGCAAGGGCGAACCGATCGGCGACTGGTTCACAGAACCGGAAACCGCCGACGAGCCGAGCTTGGTCCGGCCACACACAGTGACGCCAGACCGCATCGACTCTGGTGTCGAACTGGCACTCGAGGCTCCGATCGAAGCGCTGAACACCACAGCGAAGCCGCCGCGCTGGCCGAAAAATGATGTGCGGGGACAGATCCTGACGTGGTGCGTGCACAGCACCACGGTCGCCGAGATCGCCGCTCGTCTGTCCTTGCCGCTGGGTGCGACGAGGTTCCTGGTCGACGACCTGGTGACACAGGGTTATTTGCGGGTGCGCGCCCCCCTCGGTGACTCGATGACAATCGACGAACGACGTGAACTGATAACGAGGACCCTGGTTGGCCTACGGGCACTCTGACGGGCGGGGCGCTGTGTCGAGTTCGCCGATTTCTGCACCACGGCTGTGGATTGGACTCGACCCACAAACCTCAGGCAGAAAGCGCGAGCTTCGGCGCTACGACTGCGCTGCGAGACTGCTTGCGTAGTAAGCGCTTCGCGTTGAGTTAACGTAGCCGTCTATGGGTGCGCTGGATGGGCGGGTCGCGTTCATCACCGGAGGGGGCCGGGGCCAAGGGCGCGCGCATGCCTTGGCGCTGGCCGCCGAAGGCGCAAACGTCGCCATTGCCGACGCACCCCGGCCGATGGCGGGCCTGACGTATCCACTCGGCACCGAGGAAGACCTTCGCGACACTGTCAAGCAGGTCGAGGCGCTGGGCAGCGTCTGCCTTCCGATCGCGATGGATGTGCGCGACCCCGCCGCGGTCGGTGCGGCCATTGAGGAGACGGTCAACAGGTTGGGAAGTCTCGACATTGTGGTGGCCAACGCCGGGATCGTCAGCACCGAACCGTTGGAAGAGGTGACCGACGAGATCTGGCGCCAATTGGTGGACACCAATCTGACGGGCACATTTCATACGCTGCGTGCCGCGATACCGGTGATGCGACGGCAGCGTTTCGGCCGGATCGTCGTCACCTCCTCAATGGGCGGCCGCATGGGCATTCCAGAGCTGGCGGCATACAACGCCACCAAATGGGGAGTCATCGGGCTCGCCAAGTCCCTCGCCTTGGAGGTCGCCAAGGAGGGCATCACCGTCAATGTCATCTGCCCGACCACAGTCCAGACTCCGATGGTGCAGCCCGAAGGCGGCGACGATGTTCCCGACGATCTTGTCCGCCGCATGATGAAGGCCAATCCGATTCCTCAGCCGTGGCTTGCGCCCGCGGATGTCAGCCGCGGCCTCCTGTACTTGGTCGCAGATCCGGGCGTAGTCACCGGCAGCGTTCTCGAGATCGGGCTCGGCGGCAGCGCTCGAATTCACTGAAATCACAGGCCTTCTGCCGGGCCGCTAGATCGCAGGTCGGGATGGCAGTGATAAGTCGACCGCTTCTTGCATACCCCGGGATGCCAGTCTGTCGGCCAGTTCGTTGTCGGCGACGCCCGCGTGTCCTTTCACCCAGAACCACTCGACCCGATGCCGCGCGCAGGCCGCTTGGAGCCGCTGCCACAGGTCGACGTTCTTCACCGGCTGCTTGGCGGCGGTCTGCCATCCGCTGCGCTCCCAGCCGAGAACCCACTTCGTGATGCCGTTCCGGACATAGGTGCTGTCCGTAAAGAGGTGCACGACCACCGGTCGGGTGAGCGCCTTCAGCGCCATGATCGGCGCCATCAGTTCCATCCGGTTATTGCTGGTCTGGCCGGACTCACCGCCGCACATCTCGCGGACGTGCTGGCGCTGGCGCAGCACAGCTCCCCAGCCGCCAGGCCCGGGATTGGGTCGGCACCCGCCGTCGGTGTGGATGACCACGACGTCCTCGGGCTCGATCATGCGCCGAGGATAGGCAGTTCGCCGAACGATGGGCTCAGCGACTCGCGGACGATTGGGAAGAAAGACGGTCGACGCGCCCCCAATTAGCATTCGCCGTCCAAAGCCTCTAAAACGAGGTGCCGGACCGCGTCGCGGTAGATTGCCACGCGTGAGTGAAGACAGGGTTCGTGTGCGGATAGGCCCCAATGGCATTGCAACGGTGACCATGGTGCGCTCGGACAAGCACAACGCGCTCGACCAGGCGATGTTCGAAGGATTGATGAATGCCGCCGAGCAGGTGGCAGGCGATGCGTCGGTTCGCGCCGTTGTACTGCATGGCGAGGGCAAGAGCTTCTGCTCAGGCCTGGACATCGCCAGCTTCATGGCCGGAGAAGGTGGCACTGACGTTCTATTGGCACGCGACGACGACCGGCTGGCCAACTTCGCTCAGCGCGTGACCTACGACTGGTCGTTGGTGCCGGCACCAGTGATCGCGGTTATCCACGGCAACTGCTTCGGCGGCGGTCTACAGATCGCGCTCGGTGCCGACATCCGGATCGCCGCGCCCGACGCGAAACTGTCCATCATGGAGGTCAAGTGGGGCCTCGTTCCCGACATGGGCATCACGCAGACGCTGCCAAGGCTCGTATCGATCGACGTCGCAAAAGAGTTGACGTTCAGCGGTCGGATCGTTTCCGGGAGCGAGGGTTTGAAGCTCGGTCTGGTCACTCGGACCGCCGAAGATCCGCTTTCTGCGGCGCTATCGCTCGCGGATGAGATCTCGCAGAAGTCCCCGGACGCGGTCCGCGCGGCGAAGCGTCTTTACGACGAGACTTGGACCAGCAATGACACCGCGGCTGCGCTGGTGCTCGAGAGCGAGTTGCAGACCGGGCTGATCGGCAAGCCCAACCAAATCGCCGCCGTCGTAGCTGGAATGTCGGGGGAGCCGCCGGTCTTCGTAGATCCTGCGTAGCGCGACGCGCGAACCAGATCGTCACATTCCTTGTGGCGCTTAAGGTACCGCTTGCAGACCAAGTAGAAGTGTTGTCATACAAGCATTTCGCAATCCGAAGACGATCAATGTTGACTCCGTCGCGCCGCAGTCGAACTCGACGTCACGCTGCTGGCATCGGCGGCGTGTGCTGAACCGGCGATCAGGCGATAGCCAATCTGCTACCAGCCGAAGCGACTGGCTTTTATGGTTAGCCGGTGTATGGCACACCGTTCGGGCGCCACCGGTTGGTAGACCTGCTGGGCCGCGGCGGCTTGGGCGAGGTATGGAGGGCATTCGACACCGCCATGAACCGCGTGGTCGTGTTGAAAGTGCTACCCGCGAACCTCGCCGACGATGCGCAGTATCAGGCCGGTTCCGCCGAGAGGCGCAGGCGGCGGCCAGCTTAGATGAGCCCCATATAGTCCCGATCCACGACTTTGGTGTCAACAAATATGACGGCCCGCGGAAGGATGGTGTTGCCGCGGCGGTTGTCAGCACCACCTCAG
>JAJKIB010000470.1 GCA_021154745.1 Mycobacterium sp. | reverse complement strand
CGATGCGCAGCTCGCCCGACGAGATCTCCTCGAGGCCGGCAATCATGTTCAGCGTGGTGGACTTTCCGCAGCCGGACGGGCCGACCAGGATGATGAACTCGCCGTCGGCGATAGTGAGCGACAGGTCGTTCACGGCCGTCGCGCCGTTGGGGTAACTCTTGGTCACCCGGTCCAACACAATTTCGGCCATGGAGCTATCCCTTCACCGCACCGGACGTCAGGCCGGCAACGATCCGTCGTTGAAAGATTAGAACAAAGATAATGATCGGAATGGTGATGACCATCGCGCCCGCCGCGATCGATCCGGTCGGCTCCTCGAATTGCGAACTGCCGGTGAAGTTCGCGATCGCCACCGGCGCGGTGATGGCCCGTTGGGTGGCCGTCAGCGACAAGGCCAGCAGCAGGTCGTTCCACGCGAAGATGAACACCAGGATCGCAGCGGTGACGATGCCCGGCGCGGCCAGCGGCGCAATCACTTTCCGGAAAGCTTGACCCGCCGTGGCGCCGTCCATCTTCGCCGCCTTCTCCAAATCCCAGGGAATTTCTCGGAAGAACGCCGACAGCGTGTAGATCGCCAGCGGCAGGGCGAAGGTGATGTACGGGATGATCAGGCCGGGCCAGGTGTCGAACAGCCCGAGTCTGCGCTCGATGTTGAAAATCGGTGTCACCAGCGAAATGTGAGGAAACATCGCGATCAGCAGCGCGATGCCGATCAGAAGCTGCTTGCCAGGAAATGTCAGCCGTGCCACCGCGTAGGCGGCCATTCCGCCGATGACCACCGCGATGGCCGTGGTGATCAACCCGATGCCGATCGAGTTGATCAGCGCCGAGCTGAAGGCGTTGCCAGAGAAGATGCCCTTGTAGTTGTCGAACGTGATCTGCGACGGAATCAGCTTGCCGTCCTTGACGCTTGACGTCGGCTTCAGCGACAGGCTCAGGATCCACAGCACCGGAAAAAGGGCGTAGATGATCACCAGGACGTTGACGACGGTCCATCCCGTCGCCCGTCGGCCACCGACCCGCTCAGCCATCAGCGTCGTCCCTCGGCTTCGGATCCCGGCGCAGCGGCACCGAAGATCTTGATGAAGATGAACGCGATGATCGCGACGGAGGCGAAGATCAGCACACTGATCGCCGACCCCAGGCCCACGTTGAACGCCTTGAACAGGTTGTCATAACCAAGAATCGACACCGACCCGGTGTTGTTCGAGCCCGCAGTGAGCACGTAGATGTTGTCGAAGATGCGAAACGCGTCGAGCGTGCGGAACAGCACCGCGACCAGAATGGCCGGTTTGATGAGCGGCAGAATCACTTTGAACAGCCGCCGCCACGGACCCGCGCCGTCGACCTGTGCGGCGTTGAGCAGATCCTGCGGCACCAGCGCCAGCCCGGCCAGCAGCAACAGTGCCATGAACGGCGTCGTCTTCCACACCTCGGCCAGGATCACGATTCCGAGCGACGGAATCTGCTCGGTCAGCGGGGCGCTGCCCTCCGGCAGCAGGTTGGCCAGATAACCGGTGCTCGGTGTCCACGCGTAGTACCAGCTGTACGCGGCGGCCACCGTGACGATGCCGTACGGGATCAGGATCGCGGTGCGGACAACCCCTTTCCCGAAGATCGTCCGGTGCATCACCAGCGCAAGCGCCAAGCCGAGCACGAATTCGATCGCCACCGAGATGATCGTGATCGCCAGCGTCACGAGGAACGCCGTCCACCAGTACCGGTCGGACAGGATCGTCACGTAGTTGGAGAGACCGACGAAGGCGGTGTCGTCGGGGGTGGCCATGTTGTAGCGCTGCAGGCTCAACCACACCGCGTAACCGATTGGGTACGCCGTCACCACGAGCATGAGGATGACCGCCGGGGCGATCAGCAGGAACGCCAGTCGACGGTCGGACTTGGTGTCATCGGTGCCGACGGCGGCCGGGGCCGCTGCCGGGGCTTCCGCGGTTGCCGTCATGGGATGAGCCCCTTGCCCTCGATCGCCTTCTGCACCTGCACCGTCAGCTCGTCGGCGGTGCGCTCGGGGTCGATATCGGTGATGGGCGCCAGCGTGACCGAGATCCTGGTCGACACCGCCTGGTAGACCGGGGTCGCCGGCCGAACGGCCGCGTTGGTGAGCTGGTCCCGGATGATGGCGTACTGCGGGTACTTGGCCTGAAACGCCGGATCGTCGTACAGCGACGTCCGCACCGCGGGCAGGCCGCCCTCGACCGAGGTGTACCGCTGATTCTCGACGTTGCGCAGGCACCGGATGGCCTCGAACGCCTCCGCTTTGTGCTGGCTGGTCTTGGCGACCGCGAGGTTGAGACCACCGATGGTGACCTTGGCCGGCTCATCCGGCTGCACCCCCGGGTACGGCGCAAACCCGAACACCTTCTTGCTGGCGTCAAAGGCGGCCTTGAACTGCTCGTCGGTCGGCGAGAACGTGCCCTCGTCGTTGATGGTGCCGGCCAGGGCGGGATCCTTGTTCAGCGGCAGGAAGGCGACGCCGCCCTTCACCGCGTTCTCCAGCAGCCCCGCCAGTACATAAGGCCAGTTCACTTCCAGAGCGGCTTTGCCCTGCTCGAATCCCAGCCGCGCGGTGCTCTCGTCGGACTGAGTGACGGACGGATCGGCGCCCGGTGCGGTAGCAACGGACTTGATGATCTGCAGCGCCTTCACTGTCGCGGCGCGATGCTCGGGCGTGTCGGTCAGCGTGACCGTCTTGCCATCGTCGGAAAGCACTTGACCGCCAGCACTTTCCAGCAAGGTGTTGAACCACACCACCAGACCCTCGTACTGCTTGGCCTGAAGGGCGATCCAGCTGGGCTTGCCCGCGGCGTGCAACCGCGTCGCCTCCGTGACCATGCCATCCCACGTCTTGGGCGGCTGATCCATCAAATCGGCACGATACCAAAGCAATTGGGTGTTCGTCGTGATCGGCGCGGCGTACAACTTGTGCTGCCATGTGGCCGTCTCCAGCGGTCCGGGCAGCGTGTTGCTGGTGGCGTCGGCTTCGGCCTGGCCGGACGGATCGTCCGAAAGTGGCAACGCCCAACCCGCCTCGGCGAACTCGGCGGTCCACACGACGTCAAGTGCCATCACGTCAAGCGTCTTGTCGTTTCCGGTGAGCCGTCGAGCCAGCTGCAGCCGCTGATCGTCGGCGCCTTTCGGCAAGCTGATCTGCTGGATTGTGAAACGGCCGCCGAGTTCTTCGTTGCAGCGCTTGGCGACTGCCGAGAACGTGGCCATCTCGTTAGCCGGGGTGTAGTAGTTGATGACGATTCCGCCGCCGCCCGAACCGCACGCCGCCACTGTTGACGCCGTCGTCAGCGCGGCCAATGCCGCAGCACCTAGCCGCCGAGCGCGCACCACACGCCTCCAAGTCCGTCGGGAACCTCCCGCGGGCAAACCGTATTGCCAGATAGGCGTGATTTGCAACACTTTCGGCGCGCGCGTCGCACACCGTTACTCAATTGCGAGTGTGCGCAAACTGCCAGCTATCGTCGGCGTGTCGATGTGCAGACCCGCACGCTCGCGGCGATAGGAGTCAAATCGTCAAGCGCGCCAGCAGATCCCGGCCGCGTTCTGCGCTCTGTGGGTCGCACAGCACGTCGTAGCGGCCGGCGACGAGCTGCATCGTCGAACTGAAATCTCTTGTGCCGCGCGCCATCGCATATGGGATCGCCGAGGTGATCAAGCCGAAGAACACACCGGCGACCAGACCCGTGACCAGCGCGCCCCACGGGCTGGGGCTGAAGAAACCGAGGATCAGGCCGATGAAGAGGCCGAGCCACGCGCCGGTCAGCACGCCACCGCCGAGCACCTTGGGCCAGGTCAGCCTGCCGGTGACCCGTTCCACCTGCATCAGGTCGACCCCGACGATGGTCACCTGCTGCACCGGAAACTGTTGATCGGAGAGGTAGTCCACGGCGCGCTGCGCCTCGGCATAAGTCGGGTACGAGCCTATCGGCCAGCCCTTCGGCGGGGTGGGCAGGGCGGCCGGGCCACCACGTCCAGGAGTGGGGCGACCCGGCGTCGCGCCAGGGTTCTGTCCAGGCTGAAACGGGCTGGTCATCGGTCTTCCATCTCCTCTATGCGCGCGTCACTTTCGTCGCTGCTCTCATCCGGACCAACGCAGCGACGGCCGCAATGGTGCCCTGCAGTTGCGCTAGGTTGATCAGCATGACAAATCCGGGCGAGGACGCAGGCCAAACGGCATCATCCGACTCCAGTGGCGAGGCCTCGGAGCCGTCATCCGGCGGCTACGAGGCGCCATCGATCGAGCAGTCCGAAGACCACCCCGCCCAGTCCGGCCAACCCGAGGCGCCGCAGCCGGCCGAGCAGCCCGGCTACACCCCGCCCCCGGCGTACACGCCGCCCTCCTACGAGGCGCCGAGCTATCCGCAGCAGCAGGGCTATCCGAACTTTCCGCCGCCCGACTACACGGCGCCGACGGAGTACCCGGCGCCCGGTGGTGCGCAACCCGGCTATCCGCCGCCGCCCTATCCCGGCCCGACCGGGTACGGCACGCCGTCGTATCCACCACCGCCGCAGTACGGGGCACCGCAATACGGAACGCCGCCTGCGCCTCCTGGCTACGGGACGCCGCCTGGATATGGCCCGCCGCCGAGCGGCTATCTATCGCCCGAATACTCGGCCTACGGGCAGCCGGCCCAGAAGACGAACCAGATGGCGATAGCGTCGTTAGTCGCTTCGTGCATCGGGTTTCTCTGTTGGTTTGGCTCGATAGCGGGGATCGTGCTTGGCATCGTTGCACTGAACCAAATCAAGCAATCCCGTGAAGAGGGGCATGGATTGGCGGTCGCGGGCATTGCCGTCGGCGCGGTGTCGTTGATCGTCGGCATCCTGTTTTTCATATTGGCCCTGAATAGCTGACGATGACCACCGGCGACCCCGAGTACCCGTCGCTGGAGAACTCTGCGCCGCGGCCCGATCCGAATCGGGCGGTCGACTATCCGACAGATGCCGGATTGCCGCCGCCGGTCTATCCGCCGCCCTATCCCGGTCCGGCGGGTTACCCGGGCTATCCGGGTGCTTACGACCCGTACCGGCCGACCAAGCCGCCCGGCACGAACGGCATGGCGACCGCCGCGCTGGTCACGTCGCTGATAGGGCTGTTTTGTTGCGGCCTGCCGTCGATCGTGGGACTGATCCTGGGCGTCATCGCCATGCGCGAGACCAAACGCACGGGACAGGACGGCTACGCGCTCGCGTTGATCGGGACCGTCATCTGCGGGCTCGCCGTCGCCGGCTGGGTGATCTATCTGCTGCTGTCGATCGGCATCTACGCCAGCGGCTGGCAGTGGGCTCCGTAGTAGCCAGCTAATCCGGCGGCCGGAACGGTTCGGCCGTGCGCTCCATGCCCGCGGCGCGGCCCTTCCCCGCGATCACCAACGCCATCTTCCTGCTGGCCTCGTCGATCATCTCGTCACCGAGCATCACCGCACCGCGGGCCCCGCCGGCGCGCGACGTGTGCCACTCGTAGGCCTCCAGGATCAACTCGGCATGGTCGTAATCCTTCTGCCGCGGACTGAAGACCTCGTTGCCGGCCTCGATCTGGTCGGGATGCAGCACCCATTTGCCGTCATAGCCCAGCGCCGCCGCACGGCCCGCGACCCGACGGAAACCGTCGACGTCACGGATCTTCAGATACGGTCCGTCGATCGCGAGGACGCCATGCGTGCGAGCGGCGATCAGAATCCGCATCAGCACATGATGGTGCGCGTCGCCGACGTCGTAGCCCTCCGGCTGCTCGCCCACCTCCAGGGTGCGCATGTTCAGGCTCGCCGCCATGTCCGCGGGCCCCAGCACCAGCGCTTGCATTCGAGGCCCCGCCGCGATCGCGTCAATGTTGGTCAGCCCCTGCGCGTTTTCGATCTGCGCCTCAATCCCGATGCGGCCCAAGGGTAATCCGTGCGTGGCCTCCAGCTGGCTCAGCAGTAGGTCCAGCGCGTGGATGTGCGAGACGTCAGTCACCTTGGGCAGCACGACAATGTCGAGCGTTGCGTCCCTGGAAGAAGCGACAGTCGACACCACCTCGATGACGTCCGCGTAGGTCCATGGCGTCGTCCAGTCGTTGACCCGCACCCCGCGCAATTGGCCCGCCCACCCCGGCTCGGCGAGCGCGACGGCGACCTGTGTGCGGGCCTCGGCCTTGGCGTCGGGCGCGACAGCATCCTCCAGGTCGAGGAACACCTCGTCGGCGGGCAGATTCTTCGCCTTCTCGATCATCTTGACGTTGCTGCCAGGAACCGAAAGGCAGGTTCGACGGGGCCGATACGCAGCCCAAAGAGCATCATCCACAACAACACTCTCTACCCTCTACAGACATGGCGGCGGTGAACAGGGTCTACGTGGCCCGACTCGCGGGGATGGTGGTGCTGGGCCCCGACGGCGAGTCCATCGGCCGTGTCCGCGATGTGGTGATCAGCATCGGCGTGGCCGGTCATCAGCCGCGAGTGTTGGGCCTCGTCGTCGAATTGCTCACCCGCCGAAGGATTTTCGTACCGATTCTGCGCGTTACGGCGATCGAACCGAGCGCCGTCACGCTCGCGACGGGCAATGTGTCGCTGCGGCGGTTCTCGAAGCGCCCCAACGAGGTGCTGGTGCTCGGCGAGGTGATCGAAACCCGGGTCCGCGTCGACGATCCCGATCTGCCCGAGCTCGCCGGAATCGATGTCGTCGTCGTCGATCTCGGCATCGAGCAGACCCGCACCCGGGACTGGGTCGTCACCAAGGTCGCCGTGCGGCCCCAGCGCAGGCTCGGCCGCCGCAGCAACGTCTCCATCGCCGACTGGAATCGGGTGCAGGGCCTGACACCGTCGGGGCTGGCGATGCCCGACCAGGGTGTGGCCCAGTTGCTTGAACAGTTCGAGGGCCAGCGCCCGATCGAGGTCGCCGAAGCGATTCGCGAGCTGCCCGCCAAACGCCGCTTCGAGGTGGTCAAGGCGCTCGACGATGAACGGCTCGCCGACGTACTCCAGGAGCTGCCCGAGGACGAACAGGCCGACGTGCTGCGTCAGTTGGAGACCGAGCGCGCGGCCGACGTGCTCGAGGCGATGGATCCAGACGACGCCGCCGACCTGCTGGGCACGATGACCCCCGCCGACGCGGAGCAGTTCCTGCGCCGGATGGATCCCGAGGACTCCGAGGACGTGCGACGGCTGCTGAGCCACTCGCCCGACACGGCGGGCGGTTTGATGACGTCCGAGCCCGTGGTGCTCGCCCCAGACACCACAGTCGCCGAGGCGCTGGCGCGGGTGCGCGATCCCGACCTCACGCCCGCGGTCGCATCCCTGGTGTTCGTGACCCGACCGCCGACGGCCACCCCGACGGGGCGTTATCTCGGGTGCGTTCACCTGCAGCGGCTGCTGCGCGAGCCACCAGCCGGGCTGGTCAGCGGCATCCTCGACACCGACCTGCCGAGCCTGAGCCCCGAGGATCCGCTGGCCGCAGTGACTCGCTATTTCGCTGCCTACAATCTCGTCTGCGGTCCGGTCGTCGACGAGGAAAACCACCTGCTGGGCGCGGTATCCGTCGACGACGTCCTCGATCACCTGCTGCCCGACGACTGGCGCGAGCGGGAAGAACCTGAGCTGTCCGGCGCTGTCCCGGATGTCGCAGGCCGAGCAGCTCCGGAAGGGCTGACATGAGCGACCTGTCGGCGCGTCAACGGCTTGACACGCCGCGCACGTCGCGCCGGTTCGCGCTGAATGTCGACGTTGAGGCGGTCGGCCGCCTCAGCGAGTCGTTCGCGCGATTCCTCGGCACCGGCCGTTACCTGGCCATCCAGACCATCTTCGTACTCATTTGGATCGCACTGAACCTGTTCGCGGTGCGATGGCAGTGGGATCCGTACCCGTTCATCCTGCTCAACCTCGCTTTCTCCACCCAGGCCGCCTATGCCGCGCCGCTGATCCTGCTGGCGCAGAACCGCCAGGAAAACCGTGACCGGGTGGCGCTGGAGGAAGACCGGCGTCGCGCCGAACAGACCAAGGCCGACACCGAATACCTGGCCCGCGAACTCGCGGCGCTGCGGCTGGCCGTCGGCGAAGTCGCGACACGTGATTATCTGCGCCGCGAACTCGAGGAATTGCGTGAGAAGTTGACCGAGCTGCAGCAGCCGCAAACGCCGCCTGGCCAGGACGCGGCGAGCAAGTCGGACGGTTCGGAGCGACGGGCCAAAAGGCCTGGCTGAATCGGCTGTGGCCATTGCTGCAACAGCAGATCCGAGACTAGGTATGGTGACTTGGTTCACAAGTCACCGCAACCCAAGGACGGTTGAGTGCACATAGGGGGACGAGCCGCTCTCGAAGGAGCGCGGCGCCGAGCAGGGCGAGCCGTACGCAAGCCTGCCTTCGGCGTTGCAATCATCACCCCTCTGATCCTCGCCGGCGCCGTCGGCGCGTCCGCACCATCGCCCCTCGCGCCGGTCCGCGATTCGGCGGTTACGCCTCTGGCGGCTGTCGAGCCCTCACCTGGCACCCGCACCGGCGCGTCTGTTGTTGCGGTCACCAAGACACCGACCGCGTTTCACATCGCCGCGGCGACGGCTTCGGCTCCCCCGCCATCGGCAGTGGTGAATTCACCTGGGACGCTTCGCATTCCGGCGATCGCATTGTCGGCGTACCGCAATGCGGAGCAAATGATGGCGGCGGCCTACCCTGGCTGCGGCGTGAGCTGGAATCTTCTTGCCGGCATCGGACGTATCGAGTCGTTGCACGCCAACGGTGGCGCCACCGACTCGCGCGGCACCGCGGTAGCGCCCATCTACGGGCCCGCGCTCGACGGCACACTGCCAGGCAATGAGGTCATCGTGCAGAGCCGCGCCGCGGACCGCGTGACGTATGCCCGCGCGATGGGCCCGATGCAATTCCTGCCCGGCACCTGGTCCCGCTACGCCAGCGACGGCGACGGCGACGGCAAGGCCGACGTGCAGAACGTGTATGACGCTTCGCTGGCGACCGCCCGTTACCTTTGCAGCGGCGGCCTGAATCTGCGCGATCCGAGCCAGGTGATGGCCTCGATACTTCGCTACAACAACTCGGTCGCCTACGCCCGCAATGTGCTGGGCTGGGCCGCTGCATACGCGACGGGCGTGGTGCCGGTGGACCTGCCGCCCATCGTCGGGCCGGTTCCGCCGATCGGCGACATGCACCTCGACAATTACGAGGGCCTGGGTCCCGGCCTGCCGGTCAACGCGCTGGGACTGCCTGCCGACGACCCGCTGGCATTGATCCCGCTGATGGGGCGCGGCGACGTCGCCAGCCAGATCCCCACCTACCCCGGTCAGACCCTGGGGCCGCTGCCCGGGCCGGCGCCGCTTGTCGTTCCGCAGCAGCCGCGGCCCGAGCAGCCAGCGCCTGCGCCGTGGATGCCACCGTGGATGCAGCCGCCTCCGTCAGAGCAGCCGCGGCCAACTGGGTGCGCGGTGTTCTGCCTCACGACGCCTCCCGCGGCGCCGGCACCCGGTGATGCGCAGATGTTGATGCCGCAGGCGCCGCCCGCTGGTCCGGCCCCCGAGCCGCTTGTACCACCCCCGGCCGCTGCTCCGGCCGAGCAGCCCGTCGTCCCGCCCGCACCCGGGCCAGCGCCGGGGCCCGCGCCCGGACCGGCTGGTTAAAGAACAGCCGCCGAGTCGGCCTAGACTCGGCTTCAATGTCGCAGATGTCCCAAACTCCCACTGACCTGGAATCGGCGGTCCGGGCCGCGCTGAACAAGGTGATCGATCCCGAGCTGCGGCGCCCGATCACCGAGCTCGGCATGGTCAAGAACGTCACCGTCGACGCCGATGCCGGCGTGCACGTCGAGGTGTACCTCACCACCTCGGCATGCCCGAAGAAGACCGAGATCTCCGAGCGCGTCAGCCACGCTGTCGCCGATGTGCCCGGCACTGGAGCGGTCAAGGTCAGCCTCGACGTGATGAGCGACGAGCAGCGCACCGAGCTGCGCAAGCAGCTGCGCGGCGATTCGCGTGAGCCGGTGATCCCGTTCGCTCAGCCCGGCTCGCTGACCCGGGTGTACGCGGTCGCGTCGGGCAAGGGCGGCGTGGGAAAGTCCAGCGTCACGGTTAACCTGGCCGCCGCGATGGCCGCTCGCGGGCTGTCGGTCGGCGTGCTCGACGCCGACATCTACGGTCACTCGGTGCCGCGCATGATGGGCACCACGGACCGGCCAACGCAGGTGGAGTCGATGATTCTGCCGCCGGTCGCTCACGACGTCCGCGTGATCTCGATCGCGATGTTCACCCAGGGCAACACCCCGGTGGTGTGGCGCGGTCCGATGCTGCACCGCGCGCTGCAGCAGTTCCTCGCCGACGTGTACTGGGGCGATCTGGATGTGCTGCTGCTGGACCTGCCGCCAGGCACCGGCGACGTCGCGATCTCGGTCGCGCAGCTCATTCCCGGCGCCGAGATCCTGGTGGTGACGACGCCACAGCTGGCGGCCGCCGAGGTGGCCGAGCGGGCAGGCGCGATCGCGCTGCAGACCCGCCAGCGCATCGTCGGCGTGGTGGAGAACATGTCGGGCCTGCTGCTGCCCGACGGCACGACGATGCAGATCTTCGGCGAAGGCGGCGGCCGCCAGGTCGCCGCGAGCCTGTCCCGTGCGGTCGGCGCCGACGTGCCCTTGTTGGGCCAGGTGCCGCTGGACCCCGCGCTTGTCTCGGCCGGCGACGACGGTGTTCCGCTGGTGCTGTCAGCGCCGGATTCGACGGCAGGCAAGGAGCTGCGCAGCATTGCAGACGCGTTGTCGAGCCGTAAGCGCGGGCTGGCCGGTAGGTCGCTGGGCCTGGACCCCGCCGGGCGGTAGTTCGCGGCAACCTAGCGCCGAGATTGCGCCCATGGTCGTGCTTCTGCGTCGGCTCAGCGCCCTCAAGTGAAATCAGCATCAATTCTTAATTTCACTTACTCCATAACTGATAGTAAGCTATATCCATGATTTCGGATGCCTCTCCAGAGGACGCCCGCAGCCAAAACGGCTGGCCGGCACTCGCCTGGGAGGAGCACGATTGGGTCTCGAAGATCCCACCGGAGATGGTGTCCGCGAAGGTACGGGAGCGGCATACCGGGTCGTATAGATCAGCGGTCGTCCCGGTCATCGCCGAACTGACGCCGCAACTGCCCGCGACCGTCGCATCACTGGCCGAGGAGGCGTCGATCGAGATTGCCCGCTTCGACACTGAACTGGGCACCGAGATCGCGCCGTTTGGTTCAGTACTCCTACGATCGGAATCCGCCTCATCCTCCCTGATCGAAAACCTCACATCAGGCGCGAAAGCAATCGCGTTGGCCGAACTGGGCAGCACTGAGAAGCGCAACGCGACGGAAATTGTGGGAAACGTTGCCGCGATGAAGGCGGCATTGGACCTGGCGGATCGGCTGGATCAAAGCGCGATCCTTGCAATGCAAAGCGCACTCGTCGGAGGGCATCATCCAGGCATCGCCGGCCGCTGGCGGGAGGAGCAGGTTTGGATCGGTGGCGACTCATTCGGTCCACACGGAGCAGAGTTCATCGCGCCGCACCACAAGCACATACCGGTGTTGATGGACGACCTGGTGCGCTTCACTGGGCGCACCGATCTGCCGCTGCTGTCCCAGGCCGCGATCGCGCACGCGCAGTTTGAGACCATCCACCCCTTCGCCGACGGCAACGGACGAACCGGCCGTGCGTTGATTCACTCGATGCTTCGGGGCCATGGGCTGACGCGCAATGTCACCGTGCCGGTTTCCGCGGGTCTGCTGACCGACACTCGCGGATACTTCGACACGCTCACCGCGTACCGAGAGGGGAATCCGGCGGCAATCGTGGATAAGTTGGCCCAGGCTGCCTTCACAGCGGTATCCACAGGGCGACAACTGATCACCGAGCTGCGAACGATCCGGGCCAGCTGGAATGAGAAGATCCGCGCTCGCCGTGGAGCCGGAGCCTGGCGGCTGGCGGACGCGCTCATTCGCCAACCCGTCGTTGATGCCGCCGCCGTCGCTGAGGCACTCGACGTAACTCCGGAGAATGCCCTCCGCGCGATCACGCCTCTCGTGGAAGCCGGAATCATCACAGAGTTCACCGGCTTCGCCCGCAATCGGATGTGGCAGTCGACTGAGGTGCTGAGCGCACTCGACGCCTTCGCCGCGCGCGCCGGACGTCGGGGCGCCTAGGTTGCGTCGGTGTCGAAGGGCGTCACAGCCGGAGGCTCGGGCGGTGCGACGGGCTGTGGGGCCGGCGAGGACACTGGCTTTTCTGTGCTGGCTTCAGCCCTGTCGAACTTGCCCGTGAATATCGAATCATCGCCGTCGAGTAGATGTTTGGTGAGCGCGGCCCGCGGCGTCATGCCGCGCAGCTTGTTGAGCTCGCTGAGCGGCTCGCGCAGATCATCGAACTCCGGGCCGAGGTCGTCGCGCAGTTGGCTGGTGGCGCCGCTGATGTAGTCGCGGGCCTGTCGCAGCGCGCCCGACGTCCAGCGGATGGCGCCGGGCAAGCGCTCGGGTCCCAGGATCACCAGACCGGCGATCACGAGAAGGAGCATCTCGCCCCAGCCGACGTTGGCGAACATTACGTCGCAGGAGTGTCGGGGCCCGGCGTGACCATCAGGGTGACGTGGCGCCCGTCGCGGACCACCTCGATCGGCGCCTCCTGGCCAACGGCCAACTGGCGCACCGCGACAACGAACTCGTCGGCGTCGGCGACCGTGCGGTTACCGACCTTGACGACGACATCGTTCTCCAGGACTCCGCCCTTCTCGGCCGGTCCGCCTGCCTTGACGTTGGCGACCTGTGCGCCGGAAGCGATGTCATTGCTCACCGAACGAGCCGTCAGGCCCAGCGTCGGGTGGGCGA
This sequence comes from Mycobacterium sp., assembly GCA_021154745.1. GTDB lineage: Bacteria > Actinomycetota > Actinomycetes > Mycobacteriales > Mycobacteriaceae > Mycobacterium. The sequence goes on along the minus strand of JAJKIB010000470.1, from coordinate 2,538 downwards.
TCTTGCCGTCCTTGATCAGGGTCTCGACGGTCTGCTTGACCTCATTGACCGGGATCGCGAAGCCGAGGCCGCTGGCACTGTCGGACAACGACTTGCCGGCCGTGTTGATGCCGATCACCTCGGAGTTCATGTTGATCAGCGGGCCGCCGGAGTTGCCGTGGTTGATCGATGCGTCGGTCTGTACGCCGTCGATGACGGTGTCGGTGTCCGAGCCGTCACCGGAGAGCGGCACCGGGCGGTGCAGCGCGCTGATGATGCCGTGCGTGACCGTGCTGCGCAGACCCAGCGGGGCGCCTGCGGCGATCACCTCGTCGCCGACATGGAGCTTTTCGGAATCGCCGAACCGGGCCACGGCCAGGTTGTCGACGTTGTCGACCTTGAGCACGGCGAGGTCGGTCTTCGGGTCGCGGCCGACGAGGTTCGCAGGCACTTCCTTGCCGTCGTTGAACACCACTGTCGTCTTGTACTGGCTGGGGTTGGCCGCCGCCTCGGAGATGACGTGGTTGTTCGTGACGATGTAGCCACGCCCGTCGACGACGACGCCCGAGCCCTGCGAACCTTCCGAATCGCTGACAGCCTCGACCGTTACCACCGAATCAGCAATTGCCGCAGCAACTTTCGCGAACTGACCCTCGGGCGGTGCGCCGTTGTCGCCGGTTTCCAGCGTGACCTTCGACGTGGTGAAGGCCTCGACGACCTCGGCCGTCTTGCGGCCGACCCAGCCACCGGCGAAGCCGATCACCAACGCGGTGATGGCGAGGACCGTCAGGGCGACGTACGAGACCCTGCCGCCGAACAACACATCGCGCACGCCGAGCTTGCCCATCGCGGCGCGCGACGGGGCCGGGACGGTCTGAGGCAACGCCGGGGTGCCCAGCGCCGCGGCGGCGCCGGGATCGCGCCACGGGTCGTCGGGTTGGTCGCCCTGTCCGTCGCGCTCGGCCTCCCGCGCGCCGACATCGGCGGGATGACGCTGCAGCGACTCGCCCTCCGCGTACGGCCGACCGAACGCCTCTGCCAGCACGGGGTCGGGCGCCTGGTCCTTCGGTGTGTATTCGCCTTGGTCGCGGTAGCGGTCCAGACCCACGAAGGAGCCGTTGACGCCGTCGGGCCGGCCGAACGCTCGACGCGAAGCCGGATCGACGGGCGGACGCGACACAGGGCGCGGCTCAAGGCGCTCGCGCCCGGACTGGTCCAGATTGGTCACCCGTTCATCACCCTCTATTGGAGCGCCCGCAACGGCCGGCGCAGGTCAATGCTCTCGACTCGGCATCTACCCTACCGGCGCTTACGCCGGGAACGCGGTGTGCCGTTAGCTAACTGCGGCTGATCCGCTTGATCGGGCGGCTCCGGTGGAGCATGGTGCGGGATCTGGGACAACATGCCCAGAAGCGAACTCGGTACGACGATCGGGCATGAGTCCCGCAACGCCGCGCGGGCCTGGCGCTGGGCGTCGACCTCCGTCGCACACTCGGGACACAGCGACAGATGGTGGGCCGCACGCAGGTGCGCAGTCATCCGCAGCTCGCCGTCGACGAACGCCGCCACGGCTTCGGTTGACAGGTGCTCAGTGGACCCGAACTGCCGCGGTCCGACCGGCGCGTCGCTCTGCGAGGCGAACTGCGAGGGCAGCCAGGAGAATGCGCGACGGAACACGTGTCCCGGGTCGACCATCACCCAGCTCCTCTCGGTTAGTCACGTCGCATCGACGGTTCTGAATATGAATGTAGCGCGGCAGCCTGTGGGCGACACCAGCGAGCGTCAGGCCGATTTGGCCGTGTCGTCGGAGTGGCTGGCCAGGTAGTCGCGCAGCGCCTGGCGTCCGCGGTGGATCCGGCTGCGCACCGTGCCGAGCTTGACGCCCAGCGTGGCGCCGATTTCCTCGTAGGACAGGCCTTCGATGTCGCACAGGACCACCGCGGCGCGGAACTCCGGCGGCAGTGAGTCCAGCGCGGCCTGCAGGTCGGCGCCCAGCCGCGAATCGTGGTAGATCTGCTCGGGGTTCGGCTCGTCGGCAGGCACCCGGTCGTAGTCCTCGGGCAGCGCCTCCATACGGATGCGGCCACGGCGGCGAACCATGTCCAGGAACAGGTTCGTGGTGATGCGGTGCAGCCAGCCCTCGAACGTGCCGGGCTGATAATTCTGCACCGAGCGGAACACGCGGATGAACGTCTCCTGCGTCAGATCCTCGGCGTCGTGCTGATTGCCCGACAGCCGATAGGCCAGCCGGTACACCCGGTCGGCATGCTGACGCACCAGCTCGTCCCAGGACGGCATCGTGGTCTTGTCGCCGGTGGCATCGAACACCGCGGTGCCGGTCAACTCGTCGGCCGGCTCTACCCAGTCCGCGTCGGCGTACTGCTCCAGGTGTGCCATAGAAACTGGAGCCGCCGGGGCAGATTGCGTCGTGATGGTCGTCAGATCCTCCTGGTCAGAGCCGTCATTTCCTACCGACGGCTCGATGCCACCGGCAACACGCTTGTCCACGTGCTTATTCCCATAACGCCAGCGTCCGCCGTGTTCCATGCGAGATACGGT
>JAJKIB010000469.1 GCA_021154745.1 Mycobacterium sp. | reverse complement strand
GGTGTCCGGTCGTACCGTCATTTCGCGACTGTACCCCGCAGTCGCTCCTCTAAACGACAACATTCCGAACATGTCTACCCATCACACTTTCAAGATCGTATGTGACCTGCATCACGTCTATAGGTCGCCAACGCGGAGCGCGTTAGCTTCGGTTGACAACCGTCAAACACCTTCAAGAGGACTTCCACTGTGAGTAAGTCAGCCCTTGCCATCACCGAGGAACACACTGACCTGGCCGATTCGGCAATCGGGCAGCTGAACCGCCTGAACAGCCGCGCAGCGGCCCGCGCGACGCTGGAGAACGGATCCGCCCATCCGTCGGAGATCTGGTCGGCGGGCAAGGACCTCGGATGGAATGGCCTGGCGATCGCGGAGGACCACGGTGGTTCGGGTTTCGGCCTCGCCGAACTCGCGGTGGTGCTGGAGGCCCACGGTCGGGAACTATCCCCCGGCCCGTTCCTGCCTACCGTCGCGTCGGCAGTGGTGATCGACCGCTGCGCGCCCGATTCCGTGCGCGCGCAACTACTTCCAGGCCTGGCCGACGGGAGCATGGTCGGCGCACTTGCCTTGTCGGGCAACGTCACGATCGGTTCGGACCTGGTCGTCACCGGCGAAAGCCCCGCCGTGCTGGGCGCGCCGGACGCCGATGTGCTGGTGATCGCCGCGGGCGAGGACGTCGTCATCGTCGACGCGCGGGCCGACGGCGTGACGATCACGGCCCTGGACTCGCTGGATACCACCCGCAGCGTCGGGTCGGTCGCGCTGCGCGGCGTGACGGTCGATCAGGATCGGGTGCTTCGCGGCGCCGCACGCAAGGCGCGGACGGTGTTCCGCATCCTGGCGTCGGCCGAGGCGGTCGGCGTCAGCTGGGCGACCCTCGACATGGCCGTTGAGTACGCCAAGGTGCGCGAGCAGTTCGGCCGCACCATAGGCACCTTCCAAGCTGTCAAACACCATGCCTCGAACATGTTGGTGAACGCCGAGGAGACGACCGCGGCCGCCTGGGATGCGGCCCGCGCCGACGACCTGGACAGTGCGTGGTTCCCCGCCGCGGTGGCCGCCGCGCATGCCATTCGCACTCAGATCTTCAACGCGCAGTACAACATTCAACTGCATGGCGGCATCGCGTACACCTGGGAGCACGACGCGCACCTGTATCTGCGGCGCGCCCGCACCCTTGCCGCGCTGATGGAAGAGGGTGGCGACCCGCTGCTCGACGTGGTGGAGGGCCAGCGCAGCGGTCAGGCGCACGGGGCGTCGTTCACGCTGCCGCCCGAGGCGGAGGCCCACCGCAGCCAGGCCCGCGAGGCCGTCACCCACCTGCGCTCCCTGCCCGAGGACAAGCAGCGCGATTACCTCGTCGACTCCGGCTACCTCGTGCCGCACTGGCCCAAACCGTGGGGCCGCGCGGCCGACGTGCTCGAACAACTGGTCATCGAGGAAGAGTTCACCGACATCGAGCGGCCGGACATGGGCATCACCGGATGGGTGGCGCTCACCATTGCGCAGGCGGGCACCGACGACCAGCGTGAGCGCTGGGTCGAGCCCGTGCTGCGCGGCGAGGTGATGTGGTGCCAGCTGTTCTCCGAGCCGGGCGCCGGATCGGACGCCGCAGCGGTGCGCACGGCGGCCAAGAAGGTCGACGGCGGCTGGCGCGTCACCGGGCAGAAGGTGTGGACCAGCCTGGCGCAGTACTGCCAATGGGGGCTTGCCACGGTGCGCACCGATCCCGACGCACCCAAGCACGCCGGTGTGACCATGATGGCCATCGACATGAAAGCGCCTGGCGTGACAGTGAATCCGTTGCGCGGCATCACCGGTGATTCGCATTTCAACGAGGTCTTCTTCGACGACGTGTTCGTCCCAGATGCCGACGTGGTCGGCGACGTGAACCGCGGTTGGTTGGTCGCGCGCGCGACATTGGGCAATGAGCGGATCTCGATCGGCGGCGGTTCGGGCGGTACGGTCGGGTTCAGCCCCGATCAGCTCGTCAAGCTGCTCGACGCCTCACCGTCCGCCGCCAACTACGTCCGGCGGGCCGGCGAGTGCATCGCAGAAACGCATACGTTGCGGCTGCTGAACCTGCGCCGGGCGAGCCGGGCCATTGCCGGCGCTGATCCCGGACCGGAGGGCAACGTGACCAAACTGCTGGTCGCCGAGGCGGGCCAGCGGATCACCGAGCTGGGCATGGAGCTGTCCGGTTCGGCGGCGGTGGTCGGCCAGGCTCCGAAGCTTCTGCGCAGCTATCTCGGCAACCGGGCCATGACGATCGCAGGCGGCACGTCGGAAATCACCAGAAACACCATTGCCGAACGGATCCTCGGCCTGCCCCGCGATCCGCTGCTGAAGTAAACCGCTTTCCGCGTAATACTGATGGGGTGCCGACCCACTTTCATCCCGACCTGCGCCGCGTCGCCCGCTTTGTCCCCAAGCAGACCGTCACACCCCTGACGGTGCCGTTCATCCGAGCGGCAGAACGCTTGCTGTGGCGCCGGACGCCCGATGACATCGAGGTAACGACCCTGCCTTCGGGGGTCGGGATGCGGCTGTTCCGAGCTCCCGGCGCAACGGATCAGACTCCGGCGCTGTTGTGGATCCACGGCGGCGGGTACGTCATCGGAATGGCCGCACAAGACGACGCCCTCTGCCGTCGCTACGCCCATGAACTCGGCGCGACGGTCGCTTCGGTGGACTACCGGCGGGCACCGGAGCATCCCTACCCCACACCGGTGGAGGACTGCTATTCGGCGCTGCAATGGCTGGTTCGCCTGCCGTCGGTCGATCCGTCACGGGTCGCGATCGGCGGTGCCAGCGCGGGCGGAGGTCTTGCCGCCGCACTGGCCCTGCTCACCCGTGACCGCGGCGAAATCAGCCTTGCCGCACAGCTATTGGTGTACCCGATGCTCGACGACCGCACCGTGGACCGCAAGGACCTGGACATCCCTGGCCTCCGGCTGTGGAATCACTCCAGCAATAAGTATGGTTGGTCCGCCTACCTTGGTGGTGCAGACCCGAATGAGGCCGTGCCCGCGCGGCGCGAAGACCTCAGTGGGTTGCCGCCCGCATGGCTCGGTGTCGGCACATTCGACTTGTTTCACGATGAAGACCTGGCCTACGCCGAGCGGCTCGAGGCCGCCGGTGTGCGATGCGAGGTCGAGGTCGTCCCTGGTGCGTTCCACGGCTTCGACGGCATCGTGCCGAAAGCCGATGTGTCGCAGTCGTTCTTCAACGGCCAGTGCGCCATGCTGCGGCGCGAGTTCGAGCCTGCCGCGGCTTAGCCGGGAACGGTAAGGCCTAGCAGGGCACGGATGTCGTTGAGCTCTAACAGCTTCCAGCATGTCTGGGCCAGTTCGTCTGTACGGGCTCGGCCGAGCACCGGCGATGCCAATGCGACGAACTTGTCCTCGAGCTGCTGATCAGTCATCGGATTATCGGGAGTGCCGAGATTGTGCGCGACGCGGCGCTCGAGCGTCCGTCCGTCGCGCAGCGTCAGCACGACGCGCGCCGAATCCTTCGTCTGCGCCGGGTCGGTATGGACGTGAACCTGCTTGCGCAGCCGGGCCAACTCCGGGTCGGCGACGCGCTCGTCGGTGAACTGATCGAGGAACGCCGCGCCGTCGGCGAGCGCGACCGCGAGCACGTGGTAGATGCTGAACTTGCTCTCCAGTCCCGAGCGCGGCTCGGCCAGCCCGGTCGTGGTCCTCACGTAATCGTGGACGTACGCGTCGACGGACGCGACATCGTCGGCGCTCAAGCCGTGCTCGGACCGCAACTCGAGAAGGGCCTGCGCGGGCGGGTGGGTCAGCGAGCCGCACGCATACGGCTTGAACCCGTCGCGCGGCAGGTACCAGACCTCCCCGAGGCGGTCGACCGCCCGCTCGGGCGAGGCGTCGGGTGAGAACAGATGCAGGAACCCGCGATGGCCCTCGATCGGTTCGGTGGCCGACGTGAAGCCGTCGCGGGCAAGGAAACCGGACAGCAGCCCGTCCATGGCGGCCTTGCCCGCGTGCAGGGACTTGCCCATCGACCCGTAGACCACCTTCATGCCCGCCGACTGGGTGGCGCCCGTGCCCAGCGCCGCCAGCGTCTGCCCGGGCGACAGGCCAAGCAGCCGGGCGGTCGCGACCGCGGCACCGACGTGTCCGACCGTGCCGGTTACGTGCCAGCCGACGTCGTAGTGGCCGGGTCCCGCGGCGATCGCCACGCGGGTCTGTACCTCGAAGCCTGCGACGAACGCTTCGACGGCGAGCTTGCCCGAGACTCCGACGAGCTCACCCGCCGCGGCAATCGCCGGCCACAACGGAGCACTGCCGTGGATGGTGGTCCGATCGGGGTTGAAGGTGTCATCGATGTCGAGCACGTGCGCGGCGATGCCGTTGGCCAGCGCCGCCTGCCCGGCCGAGCTGCGCTCTCGAGTGCCGACGATGCCTGCGGCCCGTGACCCGTCGGGGTCCATCGCGCGGATCGCCGCCCGGACCCGGCCGCTCTCCGGGGTGGCGGAGCCAGCGATGGTGCAGCCGAGCCAGTCGACGAGGCAGCGGACGGCCTGGTGCACGACATCGTCGGAGAGGTTCTCGGTCCGTACACCGGAAGCGAAGGCAGCCAGCACACTGCTCGCCGAGGACCGATCGCTCACCGACAGACTCCCGTCTGTAATACGGACAGAAATTCTGTTATACAGACTACATGGCACGAGTCTCCGAAAGCTACGACAATCGGACCTCCGACGAAACGCGCACGTTGCTCGATTTCGTTTGTCACACCACCGCCGCTGACATCCCCGCCGAGGTGATGCACGAGAGCGCCCGGTGCCTGCTCGATCATCTCGGCCTCGCCGTCGCGGGCGCCGAAGAACCCGCGGCACGGATAGCCAGGCAACAGTGTCTGGCACTCGGCGGTGACCCGCAGGCCAGAGCGCTCGGCACCTCTGACCGGCTGCGTGTCACCGACGCGGCACTGGTCAACGGGATCGCCTGTCATGCATTGGATTTCGATGACACCCACGTGCCGACCATCCTGCATCCGACGACTCCGCTGTACGCCGCGGGAACGCCGTTGACCGAATGGCGCGGCGCCGGCGGTACCGATCTGTTGGCGGCGCACGCACTCGGCTACGAGCTGTCCGCCCGGGTCAGCAACGCGCTCTACCCCGAGCACTACGACGCCGGCTGGCACATGACCGGCACCACCGGCGCCCTCGCCTCGGCGACCGTTGCCATCAGGCTGCTCGGCCTGGCCGGCATCACCGCCACGCACTGCCTCAGCATCTCGGCGACGCAGGCGGCGGGCCACCGCGAGCAGTTCGGCACCATGGCCAAGCCCTTCCACGCGGGCCATGCGGCCGCGGCGGGCGTGTGGGCGGGGCTGCTTGCCGCAGGCGGATTCACCGGCGCACCGGATCCGTTGCAGGGCCGCCGCGGAATGTTCGAGGTGATGTCGTCGTCCACTACGCCCGCCGATCTGGTCGACGGGCTCGGACAGCGCTGGCAGATCTTCGACAACGGGGTGAAGCCCTACGCGTGTGGTGTGGTCATCCACCCGGCCATCGACACGATCCGCGACCTCGCCGTCCGTCGCGGGCTGGCCGCGGGGCGCATCGAGAAGATCCGGCTGCGTGTACACCCGTTGGTGCTCGAGCTGACCGGAAAGACCGATCCGCGCACCGGTTTGGAGGGCAAGTTCTCGGTGACGTTCGCCTGTTCCGTCGCGCTGCTGGACGGCCGCGCGGGCGAGGCCGAGTTCTCCGACGCCGCCGTCATGCGCGCCGATGTCCGCGACCTGATGGCGCGCATCGAGGTGGTCCCGGACGCCGATGTGCCGCACACCCAGGCCGGGGCGACCGCTCTCACCGACGATGGTGAGACGGTTGAGACGTGGGTCGATCACGCGCGTGGCACACCGGGTAACAGGCTGACCGACGACGAGCTGCGGGAGAAGTTCCACGGACTGGCCGACGATGTGCTGGGTCGGGAACGCGCGGAACGGTTGGCAGACGCCACCTTTGCGCTGCGAGACGGCGGCGACGTCGACGGGCTGCTGGCGCTCACCACGCCGTAGGCGCGCTGACCACCGAGCCGTCGCAGTCGACGTGGACGACGGTCCCAGTTGTCTCGGCGGGGTCCGCGAAAGCCAGACGTGCCACCTGAGAGGCGATCTCGGCCCTACACCTGTCCAGCTCAGGCCCCTCGTTATCCACGCCCGGCGACACCGCATTGACCGCCACGCGATCGTCGCGCAAGGCCGCCGCGAGTGCCAGCGTGAGCCCGAGCAGCCCGTGCTTGGCGGCCGAGAGGTGCACCCGTTCGGGATCGCCGGCCAGTGCGTTGCGGCCGAGGATGTTGACGATCCGGCCACCCGGGATCAGCGCGGGCAGCGCGCAGCGGATGCAGCGAAAGGCGCCGTCGAGCGTGACCGAGCGGACCTGATGCCAGTCGTCCTCAGTGATCGCCCGGACGTGCTGCCGCGGACGGTATGACGCGTTGTTGACGAGGACTCGCACCGTGCCCTTGTCTGCGACGGTCTCGAACATGCGCCGCACCGCCGCTGGATCGGTGACGTTGGCGGTGACGGCGAAGGCGCTTCCGCCTCCCGCGCGAATCGCCGCGGCCACGGCGTTGGCTTCTTCGATGCGGGCTCGGGTGTTGACGGCGACCGTAAGTCCTTCGCGTGCAAGCCGTTCGGCAATGACGGCACCCAGGCCGCTGCCCGCGCCGGTGACCAGGGCAACGTCACCCATCAGCGACGGGCACCGTCTGCTCCAGCAGCACCGAGACGTCGGCAAGTTCATCGACGTGCCAGCAGGTATCCAGCAGCCGCTCGGCGCGCTCCGCGCCCAGCACGGGGTCGACCAGCTCTCGGAACTTCACGCCGAGTTCGTCATCGCCCAGCGGCGCCAACGGCGTGCCCCGGTTGCCGCGCACCTCGGTGGACAGCGTCCGTCCCGATGCCAGGGTGATCTCGACGTCGGCATCCTGCTTTCCGAGCGCCGGGTCCGTG